>NZ_JBFUGX010000550.1:0-2865 GCF_056402675.1 Polaromonas sp. P3_C2
CAACGAACTGGCCTTGCGCCTGCACATCGCCAACGTGCTGCGCGACCGCATGAAGGGCCGCAGCCTGGCGCGCACCGGCGCGCTGGCGCAGTCATTGGCGCGGCTGCGCTGCCCGGTGTGGGCGATTTACGGGGAAGAGGATGCGCTGTACCGCGGCAAGCTTGATGGGCTGCGGGCAGCCCTGGAGCGAGCTGCGGATTTCAGGGGCCTGGCCCTGGTCGAATGCGCCGGCCACTGGCTGCAGTTCGAGCGCGCGGAGTCCTTTGACAAAGCCCTCMTCACGACGCTCGAAGCGCCTCTTTAGCTTTTACTTTTCAATCGCGAGCAGTTCGATGTCGAAGGTCAGCGTGGCATTGGGCGGCACCACGCCGCCGGCGCCGCGGTCGCCATAGGCCGTGGCGGGTGGGCAGGTCAGTGTGGCCTTGCCGCCGACCTTGATCTTCTGCACGCCTTCGGTCCAGCACGGCACCACGCGGTTCAGCGGGAAGGTGGCGGGCGCGCCGCGCTTGTAAGAGCTGTCAAATTCCTTACCGTCGGCCAGCGTGCCGCGGTAGTGCACCTTGACGGTGTCGGTCGCTTTGGGCTGCGGGCCAGTGCCGTCGGTGCTGTGCACGATTTTCACGCCGCTGGGCAGGGTCTCGGCCGGGGCGGCGGCAAGGGCGGTGCTGGACAGGGCAATGGAGGCCAGGGCGATGAGCGCGGCGGTCAATGTCTTCATGGAGGTCATGCTTTCGTGGCAATGGGGTAATCGGAAAGGGTGACCTGGATTATCGTCCCGGCTCTCGCCTTGCCTCAGTGGCGCCGGCTCGCCTATCTCAGGTTGTCAGGTCGCTGAGCTGGATCATGAGGGGGCGGAAGGTGTGAGTGGTACTCCAGCCAATCAAAATTGGCTCCAAAATTAGTAACGTCAGCGTGAAAAATTTTGCATTGGCCTTACCAGTTCGAACCATAACCCCATAGCAAAAACCGCCGTCGCATAAACTGCACTTCACGCGGAGGACTCATGCTGGACCAACTCAAACAGGTCGACAACCGTCGGCTCTATCAACAAATTGCCGAGCAGATTCGCGCCTTCATTGACAAGGGCAACTACACCGCGGGTGCGCGGTTGCCGCCGGAGCGCGATCTGGCCCTGCAGTTGGGCGTCTCACGCCCCTCGGTGCGCGAGGCGCTGATTGCACTGGAAATTGAGGGCAGCGTGGAAGTGCGCATGGGCGCTGGCGTGTACGTCTGCAGCGCGGCCCAGCGCAAGCCGCAGTCCCTGGCCGCCATGGGCGAAAGCCCGATCGAACTGATGCAGGCACGCGCCGCCCTTGAGGGCACTATCGTGCTGCAGGCCTGCGCCAGGGCCACGCCCGAGGCGCTGTTGGCGCTGCGCCAGATTCTGGACAACATGCTGTCCGCCATGGCACAAAACCGCTCGCCCCTGGCCTTTGACCGGCAGTTTCACCAAACGATTGCAGCAATGACCGGCAACTCCGTGCTGGAGCGGCTGGTGGGAGAGCTGTTTGACGAGCGCCACAGCCCGATTGCCGCGCGCCTGAGCGCGCATTCCGAATCGGGCCAAAGCTGGGCCATTGCGCTGCAGGAGCATGAAGCCATCTTGCGCGCCCTGGAAAACCGGGATGTACTGGCCGCACAGAACGCCATGCGCATGCATCTGCAAGCCTCCGAACAGCGCTGGGTCGAGAACCGCCGCGAATGGTCGTGAACCAAGGTCTGTGCTGTCAACCTTTGCTCCTGTGCGGTGGTCAGGCCTGTGCAATTGCGCAGGCTTTTTCCCGTCTTTTCACCCCGATTTTGATCCCGGATCACGGGTAAGCACCAATACACACGCACCTCCCGGTAAGGCCAAATACGCCACATCGTGTCAGGTGGCCTTACCAATTTGCAGAGCAGCAGATTCATCCCTCCCGGTCCCCTGACCCACCAAGAGGAGTTCGCATTGCTGTCTTCCGTGCCCGATCCCGTCCGTCCCGACGCGCCCAGCCCCGCCGAGGCCGGGGTACTGTTGCGCCTGGAAGGAATTACCAAACGCTTCCCGGGGGTGCTGGCGCTGGATGGCGTGAGCTTTGAGGTGCGAAGCGGCGAGGTACACGCGGTGTGCGGCGAAAACGGCGCAGGCAAATCGACGCTGATGAAGGTGATCAGCGGCCAGTACCAGCCCGATGCGGGGGCTCTGTACTATCGCGGCGAAGCCTGCCAGTTCCAATCCACCGCCGAATCCCAGGCTGTCGGCATTGCCATCATTCACCAGGAGCTGAACCTGGCTCCGCACCTCACGGTGGCCGAAAACATTTACCTGGCCCGCGAGCCACGCAAAGGCTGGCTGATCGACCGGGCGGCACTGCGCCGCCAGGCAAAGCAATGCCTGGACCGGTTAGGGCAGGACATTGCACCGGACGCTCTGGTCAAAACCCTGTCGGTAGCTCAGCAGCAGATGGTGGAAATTGCCAAGGCGCTGTCGCTCAACGCTCAGGTGCTCATCATGGACGAACCCACCTCGTCCCTCACGGAGTCGGAAACCGAGAAGCTGTTTGCCATCATCCATGAGCTCAAGCGTACGGGGGTGGGCATTGTCTACATCTCCCACCGCCTCGACGAACTGGCGCTCATCGTGGACCGGGTCACCGTCTTGCGCGACGGACGCTACGTGTCCACCGAACACCTGGCCGACACCAGTGTGGAAGAGATCGTGGCCAAAATGGTGGGGCGCTCGCTGGACGACGTATTCCCCAAGAGAACATCCGTGCCCACTGCCGACGTGTTGTTGTGCGTACAGGGCCTGACACGCCAAGGTGTGTTTCACGACGTGAACTTTGAGCTGCGCCGTGGCGAAATTCTGGGCTTTGCAGGGCTTATGGG
>NZ_JBFUGX010000551.1:0-2865 GCF_056402675.1 Polaromonas sp. P3_C2
GTTCTGATGAGCCAGGCGGGTGACGCCCTGATGGGCACCGCAGGCGGGCCCGGCCTGCGGCGCATCCCGGCACGCGAGCCGGTCCCGGTTTCCGGCGTTGCCCTGGCGGCCGACGGCAGCCTGGTGCTGGCAAGCCTGCGTGGCATGCGGCACTTGCCCGCACTGCCGGCAAATTGAAAACAACGAAGAGACATGCGCCGCCAATGGCGAAACTTTATGCACGCCGATTCCTCCTCTTCCGATCTCCAGCCCGTCGTCGCACGGCTTGAAGACTTTGACACGCGTTCGGGCACGCTGCTTGAGCGCGCTTTTTTCAATCACCGGCTCTGGGTCATGGCGGTGTGCCTGCTGCTGACCCTCGTGCTGGGCTGGCAGGCCACCAAGCTGCAGCTCAACGCCAGTTTTGAAAAAACCATCCCGACGGGCCACCCCTACATCGTCAACTACCTGGCCCACAAGGCCGACCTCGGCGGCCAGGCCAATGCCTTGCGGCTGGTGGTGGAGGCCCGGCAGGGCACGATCTTCGACAAGGCCTACCTCGATGCGCTGCAGAAGATCAACGACGAAATCTTTCTGCTGCCCGGTGTGGACCGGCCCTTCATGAAGTCGCTGTGGACCTCCAACACCCGCTGGGTGGCCGTGACCGAGGAAGGCCTGGACGGCGGGCCAGTGATCCCTGATGCCTACGACGGCTCACCCGCCAGCCTTGCCGGGCTGCGCGCCAACGTCGAGCGCTCGGGCGAAATCGGCCAGCTGGTGGCGGGCGACTTCAAGTCCAGCATCGTGTTTGTTCCCTTGCTGGACCGTAATCCGGAAACCGGTAAGGCGCTGGACTATGGCGATTTGTCACGCCAGATCGAAGTCCTGCGCGCCAAGCACGGCAACGATGCGCTGCAGATTCGTGTGACCGGCTTCGCCAAGGTGGCTGGTGATCTGATCGAGGGCCTGCATCAGGTGCTGCTGTTCTTCCTGCTGGCTCTCGCCATCACCACCGCGGTGCTGTTTGCCTACACCCGCTGCGCCCGCAGCACAGCGCTTGTGGTGGCGTGTTCGGTGGTGGCGGTAGTCTGGCAGTTCGGCCTGCTGGCATTGCTGGGTTATGAGCTCGACCCTTATTCAGTTCTGGTGCCCTTCCTGGTGTTCGCCATCGGCATGAGCCACGGCGCGCAAAAGATGAACGGCATCATGCAGGACATCGGCCGCGGCACACACCGGGTGGTCGCAGCGCGCTACACCTTTCGGCGCCTGTTCGTCGCGGGCCTGACCGCGCTGCTCTGCGATGCCGTGGGCTTCGCAGTGCTGGTCATCATCCAGATCAAGGTTATCCAGGACCTGGCCCTGATTGCCAGCATCGGCGTGGCGGTTCTCATCTTCACCAACCTCGTGCTGCTGCCCATCCTGTTGTCTTACGTGGGCGTGGCCCCCACGGCGGCGGCACGCAGCCTGCGCCAGGAAGCATCGCAAGGGGCACAACGTTCATGGCTGTGGGCCTTGCTGGATCACTTCACGCAAAAGCGCTGGGCCACGGCAGCAGTGGTCGTTGCGGCGCTCATGGCCGCAGGCGGCTATGCCATCAGCCTGCATTTGAAAATCGGCGACCTCGACCCCGGCGCATCCGAACTACGGCCCAGTTCACGCTACAACCAGGACAACGCCTACCAGATTGCCCACTACGCAGCGAGTGCCGACATCCTGACCGTGATGGTGACCACGCCCGCGGATAAATGCACGGCCTATGGCACGCTGGCCAAGGTGGACGCCCTGGCCTGGCAGCTTGAGCAAGTGCCGGGTGTGGAATCCACCAACTCGATGGCCGCGCTGTCCAAGCTGGCCATGGTGGGCTACAACGAAGGCAACTTCAAGTGGTTTGAGCTGCTCCCCAACGAAGGCGCTTTGGGCGGCGTGCAGACGCGCGCACCCCGCGAGCTTTTCAACCAGAGCTGCTCTTTCCTCGCGCTGTACGTCTACCTGAAGGACCACAAAGCCGAAACCCTGGCACGCGTGGTGGCAGATGTGGACCGCTTCGCTGCGGTCAACAACACGCAGGACGTCACCTTCAAGCTGGCCGCGGGCAGCGCCGGCATTGATGCGGCGACCAATATCGTGGTGGGCAAGGCCATGCGCGAGATGCTGCTGTGGGTGTATGCAGCGGTGGTGATTTTGTGCTGGATCACCTTCCGCTCCTGGCGCGCAGTGGTGGTGGCGGTGCTGCCGCTGGTGTTGACCTCGATCCTGTGCGAGGCTCTGATGGTGGGCCTGGGCATGGGGGTCRAGGTCGCCACGCTGCCGGTGATTGCGCTTGGCGTGGGCATCGGCGTGGACTATGCCCTCTATGTGCTCAGCATCACGCTGGCCCGCATGCGCGAAGGTGCCAGCCTGTCCGAGGCCTACCACCATGCGCTGCAGTTCACCGGCCGCGTGGTTCTGCTCACCGGCATCACGCTGGCGCTGGCCATCGGCACCTGGGCTTTTTCACCGATCAAGTTCCAGGCCGACATGGGCATTTTGCTGGCCTTCATGTTTGTCTGGAACATGGTGGGGGCGCTGGTCCTGCTGCCCGCGCTTGGCTACTTCCTGCTGCGGCCGGCAGTGGCCCTGCCCACGCCGGTCAATGTACGAGTGCCGGTATGAGCCGGCGTGGCGACACACTGACCCGCCGCACGCGCAGGCTTCTTGCCACGGCGATGCTGCTGGGCGCGGCCGCGGCAAGCCATGCCGCGCCCGACGCCCTGGTCGTCGGCCAGTCTCTGCCGCTCACCGGCGCGGGCTTTCCGGTCGCCAACCGTGTGCTGGCCGGCGCCCGCGCGCATGTGGAGCGCGTCAACGTGTCAGGCGGAATCGCCGGGCGCCGCATCGAGCTGGTGA
>NZ_JBFUGX010000552.1:0-2863 GCF_056402675.1 Polaromonas sp. P3_C2
GCACACTCGCTGCCGAGCTGGCCGCCACGTGGCCGGTTGCACCCGTTACCGAAGTGCTCAGCAACAGCGCGCCGCAGTTTGATTTTTAGCTTTGGCAGATTGTTTGGAGCTTCTTTTGCGCATTAAAAATGCCTGCAGACCAATAGGAGTCTGCGCCAGAAGTTATTAAATTCATAGCAAATCTTTCCCGGGACGCACTTCAATGCGCAATCGCGATCTTGCCGAAGTGCCGCCCGCCGGCACTGAGTTCGGCATACGCGGCGGCGGTGTCGGCGATCTCAAACACGCGGTCGATGACGGGCACGATGCGATGCGCGGCAATGGCGCGTGTTGCTTCGGCCAGGTCGGCTACCGAGCCGGTGTTGTTGCCAACGATGCGCAAGGCTTTCACGATGATGGGCAGCAGGTCAATCGAGGCCGCCGTGCCGCCGACAAAGCCGACCGTGAAGATCGTGCCGCCCATGGCCGCTGCGTTGATGGAGCGCGTGATGCTGGCCCCGCCCACCGTCTCCACCACCAGGTCTGCGCCGCGCCCTTCGGTGAGCTTCAGCACCTGCTCGTCCCAAGCCGGCGTAGCGCGGTAATTGACAAGGTGGTCCGCGCCCAGCTGGCGTGCGCGTTCCAGTTTTTCGTCCGACGACGACGCGATGATCACCGTCGCGCCGGACGCCTTGGCGAACTGCAGAGCAAAGATGCTGACGCCGCCCGTTCCCAGCAACACCACCACCGAGCCGGGGCGCAGCGTGGCCGAGCGCACGGCATTCCAGGCCGTCGTGCCCGCAATCGGCAGCGCCGCGCCCTGCACAAAATCCAGGTGCGCCGGCAGCGCGACCAGGCTGGTGGCCGGTACCACCACGTAGTCGGCCAATGAGCCCGGCAGCGTCACGCCGCGCATCGCCGCCACGTTGCGCGGCGTGATGGCCCCGCCCTGCCAGTTCGGCATGAAGTGCGGAATCACCCTGCCCCCCACCGCCAGCCCAAGGGACATGGCCTCAACACCTTCACCCAGCGCGGCCACTTCGCCCGCGCCGTCCGCCACCGGAACCGTGGGAAAGGCCGGGCCCGGGAAGTTGCCCGTGGCAATGGCCACGTCCAGAAAATTCAGCGAAGCGGCGCGCAGGCGCACCAGTACCTCGCCCGGGCCGGCGTTCGGGTCGGGCAGCTCAGCGGGGCGAAACGCGGTCAGGGAGGGGGCGGTGAGCTGGATGGCTTTCATGGTCTTTGTGTCTGAAATGAAGGAAAGCATCAGTGTTATTTAGAATCAATCAGAGATAAACACCGATCTGGTTGATTGATTTAAAAGCGAGAGTGTTAAATGGATTTGCTCGACAGCATGAAGGTGTATGTTCTGGCCGTCGAAAAAGGCAGCCTCAGCGCGGCCGCCACGGCTTGCGATATTTCCGCCACGATGGCCGGCAACCACCTGCGCACGCTCGAAAAGCGCCTGGGCATGCAACTGCTCAACCGCACCACCCGGCGCCAGAACCTCACCGCTTTTGGTGAGGACTACTACGTGCGCTGCAAGGAAATCCTGCGGCTGGTGGCCGAAACCGATGCGCAGGCGCAGAACCTGCAGCTGGCGCCGGCCGGCAAGTTGCGCGTCACCGCGCCCGTCTCCTTTGGCACCGAGGCCTTGATGCCCGCCCTCTCGGACTACCTGGATCGCTACCCGCAGGTCAGCATCGATGTTGTCTTGAGCGACCGCGTGACGGATTTGCTCGAAGAAGGATTCGAGGCGGCCATCCGCGTCGGCCCCGTGCCGGACTCAGCGCTCATCGCCAGGCCGCTGGCGCCCTACCGGCTGATGATCTGCGCGTCTCCCGCCTACCTGGCGCGCCGGGGCACACCAGCCCGGCCCGATGAGCTGAGCCAGCATGAGTGCCTGGCTTTTTCTCCCACCGCCGCCGCGCACTGGCGCCTGGAGGATCAAGAGCACATCTGCCGCGTTCCCGTCTCGGGGCGCCTGCAGGTCAACCAGGGGCAGGCGCTGCGGGTGGCGGCCTTGCACGGCATGGGCATCGTGCTGCAGCCGGCGATTCTGCTCGAGGACGATGTCCGGGCCGGCCGCCTGGTGCAGCTTTTCCCCCACCATGAGCTCGCCACCCGGCCCATGAGCATCCTCTACCTGCCCGACCGCTACCGCTCACCCAAGCTGCGCAGCTTTGTGGATTTTGTGGTGGAGCGCTTCAAGTAGAGCCTGTTTCAGGCGTAAAAAGTGACTGCAACCCAATAGGAATGTGCGCAAGCAGCTATTAATTTGGTAGCAACGTGCGGCTATCCCGTGCAGCCAATGTGACTTGGATTTACTTTTCCGTGCCGGGAAAGTACGGCGCGCCCTGCATCGCCGTCAGCGGCAGATAGAAAGTCTTTACCGGCACCAGCGGCGCATTGCGCACCACCACCTTGCCCAAGGCTGCGGCGGCTTTGTCCTGAGCCTCTTCTTCGCTGCCCTCTTCGGCCGGGCGTTTGGCGCCGGGCACCAGCGCCGGCCTTATGCAGGCAGCGCGTATACCTTCGAGGATTTCGCCCGGCAGCTCGTCGCGTTTGCCGAAGCGGCTGCCGTCTACGTGCAGCACCTCGCCCTTCAGCGTGGCAGACAGGTTCAGCGGCGGGTTGCCAAACGACTGGTCGTAGCCCACGGCCAGCGTGTTCGCGTCGCCGCGCCGGTACTGCACCACGCGCAGCCGTTTGGGCTGGCGGTTGGCGTCCACTTCCACGTCGCCTATATAAAAGTGGCGCACCTGCGCCGCCGGCAGGGGCGGCAGCTTGTAGCTGTCAGACCAGTTGCTCTGGTCTGACTTGAACAGTGGGCGCATCGTGGTGGGCAGCGCGTCGTTGCCGGAAGTGGCAAACACCGCAGACG
>NZ_JBFUGX010000553.1:0-2857 GCF_056402675.1 Polaromonas sp. P3_C2
TGCGCTGGCACGCGCCTATGATTTTCTTCGCCGCGTGGAGCATCGCATCCAGTACCTCGATGACCAGCAGACCCATGTCCTGCCCACGCGTGATGACGACCTGGCGTGGATCGCAGAAACGCTGGGCTACAGCAATTGCTGCTTCTTCCTCAGCGAACTCGACACCCACCGGGAGCTGGTGGCCGGGGAATTCGACAAACTGCTGGGCGGCAAGCCCGACTGCAAAGGCTGCGGCAAAACGGCCAAGGCGGCGCCGCAGCAGCTCGAAGACGTGCTGGAGCAATTGTCGGAACAATGGCCGGAACAGTTTCGCGCCCGCCTGGCGCTGTGGCGCCAGCACCCCAGGGTGCTGGCCCTGCGCGAAGATTCCCGCGCCCGCCTGGCGCGGCTGGTGCAGCGCACCGCCGCCTGGCTGGCGGAAGGCACGGTCACCGAGGAAGCGGCTGTGCGCATCATCGACTGGATAGAGCCGCTCCTGAGGCGGGAGAGCTACCTGGCGCTGCTGCTGGAACGGCCCGCGGTGCATGAGCGCCTGCTGCGCCTGCTGGGGGCCGCCAAATGGCCCGCGCGCTACCTGCTACAGCACCCCGGCGTCATTGATGAACTGGCCAGCGACGAGCTGCTCAAGGAACGCTTTGACGGCACGGCCTTCGCGCGGGACCTGCAACAGCGCCTGGCCGCGCTCAGGAGCACCGGCGAGGACGACGAGGAAACCTGCCTGAACCTGCTGCGCCGCGCCCATCATGCGGAAGTGTTCCGCACCCTGGCGCGCGATCTGGAAGACGTACTCACCGTCGAGCAGGTGGCCGATGATCTGACGGCTCTCGCCGAAGCGGTGCTGAGCATCACCACCGACTGGTGCTGGCAGCGCCTGAAGAACCGGCACCGTGAAACACCGCAGTTCGCCATCATTGCCTACGGCAAACTGGGCGGCAAAGAACTGGGTTACGGCAGCGATCTCGACATCGTGTTCGTCTATGAGGACGATGACGAGCGGGCCCCCGAAGTCTATGCGGCATTTGTGCGCAAGCTGATCAACTGGTTGACCATCAAGACCGGCGAAGGCGACCTGTTTGAAATCGATACCGCTTTGCGCCCCAACGGCAATTCAGGCTTGCTGGTCACCAGTTTTGAGGCCTATACCCGCTACCAGCAGCAGCGCGGCAGCAATACCGCCTGGACCTGGGAACACCAGGCCATGACACGTGCGCGCTTCGTGTTGGGTGACGAGTCGCTGCGCCTGCGGTTTGACGAAGTCCGGCAGACCGTCATCACCGCTCCGCGCGACATCGTTGCGCTGCGCAATGAAATTGTGGCCATGCGCGAAAAGGTTCGCGACGCCCATCCGGTCAAAAGCCTCCATGCAACGCCGAGCCCCACAGGCGGATCCGTCTCAGGCCCGCCTCCGCTCAAGGCTGAAAAATTTGACGTCAAGCACAGTGCGGGCGGCATGGTGGACGCCGAGTTCGCCGTGCAGTTCCTGGTGCTTTCCCAATCAGCCCGGCACCCGGAATTGAGGGACAACGTCGGCAACATCTCGCTCCTGCAACGCGCAGAAACGGCCGGCCTGCTGCCGGCCGGCGTCGGCCAGCGGGCGGCAAGCGCCTACCGCGAACTGCGGCGTGTCCAGCACCGCGCACGCCTCAACGAAGAACCCACCCAGGTCAACCCGCCTGCGCTTGAGGCAGAGCGCGGCGCGATCCAGCAACTGTGGGTCGCCACTTTCAAATCAAACAATTGATTTAATTCAATCGATTGTTTGATTAATGTGCTCTAATCCGGGCACATGACACCCGACCTGCCCTCTCAAACACCTTCGCGCTCAGCCAAGCCTGAAGGCGAAAGCCGAAAACAGCGCTCCGACGGCGCCCACGCCAGGGCGCACCTGTTGCTCGCGGCACTCAGGCTGTTTTCCGAAAAAGGGTTTGCCAAAACCTCGATTCGCGATATCGCCCATGCTGCGGGAGCCAACGTGGCGGCGATCAGCTATTACTTTGGCGACAAGGCCGGCTTGTACCGGGCCGTTTTCACCGAACCGCTGGGCAGCGCGCGCGATGACATTGCGCTGTACAACCAGCCCCATTTCACCTTGCGGCAGTCCCTTGAAGGCTTTTTTTCGAGCTTCCTAGAACCTTTACGCCAAGGTGAACTGGTGCAGTTGTGCATGAAGCTCCACTTTCGCGAGATGCTGGAACCCACAGGCCTGTGGGCCGAAGAAATCGACCAGGGGATCAAGCCGGCGCATACCGCGCTGGTTATTGTGCTTTGCCGCCATTTAGACGTCACCAAAGCCGACGACGAGGTGCACAGGCTGGCGTTTTCCATCACCGGGCTGGCACTTCAGATGTTCCTCAGCCGCGAAGTCGTGGAGGCGATCCGGCCCCAGCTGTTCGGAACACCTGAAGCCCTGGAACAGTGGGCCGTCAGCCTGGTGGCGTATGCCGAAGCCATGGTAGGCGTCGAAATGGCACGCCGAAATCACCTTTCCGATTACCCCGTGGCCGCGGCGCCGCGATTGAACACAGCACACCATGAAAAAAACTGACTCCGGACGCGATCGCTTGCGCTTGCTGACAGCGGCGCCGCTGTTCGGCGCATGCGCGCTGTTGCTGGGCGGCTGCGCTTCCGACAATCCGCACACACCACCTTCCGTCTCGATTCCCGCGCAATGGCAAACGCCTTTGCCGGCGGCGGGCACCACAGCAGCATTGCCTCACGGCGGCAGCCTGAAAGGGCTGTCGCAATGGTGGCAGCAACAAAATGACCCCTTGCTGGTGGAACTGATCATGGCGGCGGAATCGGTCAGCCCGACCGTTTCCACCGCGCGCTCCAACATTGAGCAGGCGCGGGCTTCACG
>NZ_JBFUGX010000554.1:0-2856 GCF_056402675.1 Polaromonas sp. P3_C2
CACAAACACCGTGCGCCTGTTGCTGCACACCGATTTGCAGACGGCGCAAATGGAACTCCCCGACAGCATTGGCGTGTTCCAGCCCAGTGACGAAGGCGTGCTGCTGCACAGCCAGACCGACCACATCCCGTGGTTCGCCAGACAGCTTTCGCGGTTGCCATTTGCTTTCGAAATCCAGGAGCCGCCTGCGCTGCGCACCGCGCTGCGCGACCACGCACAACGCACGCTGGACCAGCATGCGGCCTGAACAGGCAGGCGTGGATCAGGCGGTTTCAGGCTCCAGGCGGCCGCGCGCGCGGGCCAGCCCGTAAAAACCGAAATCCATGGCCGGGACCTCCCCGCAGATCAGCTCGGCCATGGCCTTGCCAGACCCGGCGCCATGCGTCCAGCCCAATGTGCCGTGCCCGGCATTCACCCACAGGCGGCCGACTTTGGTCTTGCCGATGTAGGGAATGTTGGTGGGAGTGGCGGGACGCAGGCCGGTCCAGAAATTCGGTGTACCGCCCTGCGCTTCAAGGCGGGTGTCGCACACGCCTGGCAGCACTTCTTCGATGCGGTCGGCCAGCATTTTGCAGCGCGCCCTGGCCAGCGGGGTGTCCAGCGAAAGGTCATAGCCACCGACTTCGATGGTGCCGGCCACGCGCAAGTGATCGCCGAGGCGGCTCATGGCGCATTTGACCTCGTCGTCAATGGTGCTGACGAAGGGCGCAAGTTCCGGCTTGAGCAGCTTGAAGGTGGCGCTGTAGCCTTTGCCCGGATAGATCGGCAGGTCAACGCCCACCGAGCGCAACAGCGGCGCCGTGTACGAACCGCAAGCCACCACGATCTCGTCGGCCTTGAGTTTCATGACGGGACTCTCACTGCTGCCCGGCACGGTGCGTGCCCGGACGGCGACCGACTGGACCGCTCCACCGGACTTTTCCAGTCCTTCGATGTTGTGTTCGTAGAGAAAGCGTACGCCCTTGTCGGCGCAGCGCTGTGCCAGCGCCTGGGTGAAGACGCGCGCGTCGCCGCTTTCGTCGCTGGCGGTATAAGTGCCTCCCACGATGCGGTGCGCAAATGACTTGAAGGCCGGCTCTATGCCCAGCAACTGGGCGGTGCTCACCACGCGACGCGCCACGCCGTACTTCTGCATCAGCGCCGCCGCTTCACCGGCGGTATCGAACGACTTCTGGTCGGTGTAGTAGTGCGCGATGCCGCGCTCCAGCCGGTTGTATTCAATGCCGGTGGTCCTGACCACCTCCTTGAGCGCGATATGGCTGTAAGCGCCGAGTGCCACCAGCTGCTGCACGTTGCGCTCAAACGCGGCGTCGTTGCATTGCGACAGAAACTGCAGGCCCCAGCGCCATTGCTGCCAGCCATCGCCGAAGGGCRGTTGTGGCCGGAACAGCAGGGGGGCGTCGTTGCGAAACATCCATTTCAGGGCCTTCAGGGGGGCGTCCTTGTTGGCCCAGGGTTCGCAATAGCTGACCGAAATCTGCGCGGCATTGCCAAAACTGGTTTCCAGGGCGGCTCCGGGCTGCCGGTCCACCACAGTCACCTCATGGCCGCGCTCCAGCAGGTGCCAGGCGGTGCTGACGCCGATGATTCCCGCTCCCAAAACCACTACTTTCATACAAGCCCCTTTACAGCTTTCAAGTGTGAAGGATGTTGCTTTCAATTAATAGAAAAATTAAACTATCAGTGAAAACATCAGAACAACTAATACAAAGGAGGCTCTGCATGAGCACTTTTGATCCGGATGCGCTCGAATGCCTGGCAGCCATCGTGGAAGAGGGCGGCTTTGAGCGGGCGGCCCAGCGCCTGTCGATCACGCAGTCGGCTGTGTCGCAGCGCCTGCGTGCACTGGAGGCCCAGGTCGGGACCGTGCTGATCGTGCGCAGCAGGCCGCTCAAACCTACTTCAGCCGGCCAGCTGTTGCTGAAACACACCAAGATGCTGCGGCTGCTGCGTGCCGACCTTGAGCGCGACCTGAAAGAGCTGGCGCCCAGCTCGCTTGGCGGTGCGCGTGAGGAAGAGCGCATTTCCATCGCCATCAATGCCGACAGCATCGCCACCTGGGCCCTGCCGGCGCTGACCGACCTGGCGCAGCAGGGCCTGCCCATGGAGATCATCCACGACGACCAGAACTTCACCCACGAGTGGCTGCGTGAAGGCCAGGTGCTGGGCTGCGTCACCACACTCAAGCAGGCACTGCGCGGCTGCAAGGTGGAACCGCTGGGCGCGATGCAGTACATCGCGGTGGCTACGCCGGGCTTTGCGCAAAAACGGCTTGGCCTGGGCGAGGGCCCTGGCGGCAAACAGAACGCGCCCGCCTTGACGCAATACAACTTTCGCGATGTGCCTTTTATTGCGTTCAACCGCAAGGATGAGCTGCCGGTCGATTTCGTCGGCAAAGCTTTCGGGCTCAAGCGCGTCACCCTCAACCAGCTCTTTGTGCCGTCATCGGAAGGCATGGTCAGGGCTGTGCTGGCGGGCTGGGGCGTCAGCGTGGTGCCGCGCCTGCTGGCGCAAGGACTGATTGACACAGGCCAGCTCGTCAACGTGGCGTCCAGCTACACCCTGCCCATCCAGCTCTACTGGCATTGCTGGAACCTGGAGTCCGAAGTGCTGGATGCGCTCACCGCTGCACTCAAGCAGTCTGCAGCGCAGTCGTTGGTGACCTGATCGCACGAAAAGAGGCGCGCACCGCGTAGTGGCTGTGCACGGCTGGCGGCCGACCGGGAACACCGGGGCAGCCATGCGCTAGTCGCTGTTTCACTCGCTGACAAAGGCAGGTAAGGGAGTAGTCCCATTTACAAAAGGCACTGGCTTCCGCACACTGTGACCTGATGCGCGCTTGGCGCTGCATTGCAG
>NZ_JBFUGX010000555.1:0-2850 GCF_056402675.1 Polaromonas sp. P3_C2
AGGCCCCCTGCTGGACATGTTTGTGGTCGACATGCGCAGCTATCGCGGTCCCAACAGCCATAACCTGCAAACCAGCGAAACCGAAGAAAGCGCCTTTATGGGCCGCCCTCAAGTTGCCTGGCTGCTGGACGGCCTGAAGCGCTCAAAATCGGTCTGGAAAGTGATCGCCGCCGACATGCCCATCAGCCTGCATGTGGACGATGGCAAAGACAGCGACGGCCGCAGCCGCTGGGAAGCCATCGCCAACGGTGACGATGGCGTCCCCCTGGGTCGCGAAATCGAAATTGCGCGCCTGCTGCGCGAGATCAAGCGTGCCGGCATCAAGAATGTGGTGTGGCTGACGGCCGATGTTCACTACACCGCCGCGCATTATTTCGACCCGGCCAAGGCCAGGTTCAATGATTTTTCGCCATTCTGGGAGTTTGTGTCGGGTCCGCTCAACGCCGGTGGATTTGGGCCCAACAAAACCGACGCCACCTTCGGCATGCAGGTGATGTACCAGAAAGCCCCCACCGAAGTGAACGCGCCACCCACCAACGGCATGCAGTTCTTTGGCCAGGTCGACATCGACGCGAAAACCAGGGCCATGACAGTCACCTTGAAAGACCTGGCCGGCGCGTCGCTTTACACCAAGACACTGGCGCCGCAACGCGCCTGACCGGCTGAAACACGAGGCCGCGTCAAAGCCGCGGTAGCGCAGTCAGCTTCGCTGCGTCGGCAGTGCTCTGGTGCACTGGCCGGCAGCAACTGAATGCGTCACTTGCCTTCCATTAACTTCACCAGCGCCCACAACACCCGGTTCGCCGGCGTGGCCACACCCAGCGCTTCACCGCGCCTGACGACCAGCCCGTTGAGGTAGTCGATCTCGGTGGGTTTGCCGCGCGCCAGGTCTTGTGCGGTGGATGACAACTGGTTGGGCATGCTGCCGGCCAGCTTGTCCACGGCCAGGTGCATGTCGCCCTGCACCTGCACGCCTTCGGCCTCTGCCACGGCCAGGCATTCGGCCACCACGTCGCGCATGACGTCTTTCACGCCCTCGCCCTGCACGGTTTTGCCGTACGGCAGCTGCGCGATGGCCGAGACGGCGTTGTAAGCGCAGTTGAGGATGAGTTTGGCCCACAACGCGCCGCGCACATTGCTGGAGATTTCAACCGGCACACCGGCTGCGATGAAGGCCTGGGCCACGGCCTCGCTCCGGCTGGCCGGCTCAATCACCAGCTCGCCGCGGCCGTGGTGCCTGACGTGGCCGGGGCCGGCCATTTCGGTAGCGACGTACACCACGGCGGCAGCCACTGCATGCTGCGGCAGCACAGTGCGCAGGCGGTCGGCGTTGTCGACGCCGTTTTGCAGGCAGAGCACCAGCGCATCTGGCGCCAGGTGCGGCCGGATCAATGCACCGGCCGCTTCGGTGTCGGTGGACTTCACGCAGAACAGCACCAGGCCGGCGCCCTGCACGGCGGTGGGTTCGCTGCTGGCGGCCAGGCGCACGTGTTCGTCGAAAGTGCGGGTTTCCATGTGCAGGCCGTCACTCTGAATGGCGTCAGCATGCCGGGGCCGGGCGATCAGCACCACGTCAAGCCCCGCACGGGCCAGCATGCCGCCGTAATAACAACCAACGGCGCCTGCGCCCATCACGGCGGCTTTGAGGGATTGGGTCATGGGTGTCTTTGCCTTCAATGAGATACGGAAACGGAAGGGGAAACGTAAAAAGGAATTGTGGGCGAAGTCTGCCGCCCTTGCCGGCGACCGGGCCTCTTAGCCCGGGCCGCCCTTGCCGGCGACCGGGCCTCTTAGCCCGGGCCGCCGGTAAAGCGCCGGGCCAGTTGGTCGCGCTCGAAGGCCTCGACCACAAAATCGATGAACACCCGCGTCTTGACAGGCATCTGGCTGCGCGTGGCGTAGTAAATCGAGATCACGCCGGCATCGACATACCACTGCGGCAGCACCCTGACGAGTTCACCGCGCTCCAGCAAAGGCAGTACATCGGGCAAAGCCACGAGCGTCACGCCCAGGCCCAGCAACGCTGCCGCGCGCATGGCCGTCGGGTCGTTCACCACCACCGAATCCATGAAACCTGCCGGAACTTCCGCGCCGGCCGCATTGCGCATGACCCACTGGCGAACCCGGCCCGTTCCGCTGGAACGCAGGGCGATGCCTTTGAGCCCGGCCAGGCCCGCGGGGTCGGCCGGGGCCTGCTGGCCTGCCATATAGGCGGGCGATGCCACGGCGACCAGGTGGATCGGGGCCAGTGCGCGCGACACCACGCCTGGCGACAGCTCAAAGCCGCCGCCGATGGCCGCGTCATACCCCTCGGCGATCAGGTCGACCGGGCGGTTTTCAAAGTACCAGTCAGGACGTATGAGCGGATAACGGTCCAGGAAGGCCGGCAGCAGCGGCACGATGTAGTCGATGCCAAAGGTGGGCGACATGCTGACCTTGAGTTGACCTGCGGGGGCGCCGCTGTCGCTGGAGATGGCCGCGATGGCGGACTGCAGCGCATCGAGGTTGCCGCTGATCGAGACCAGGAAGCGTTCACCGGCTTCGGTCAGCGTGAGTTTGCGGGTCGAGCGCTGAAACAGCCGCACGCCCAGGTTTCGCTCCAGCATGGCGACGTTGCGGCTGACGGCGGCAGGCGTCAGGGCCAAGCGCCGTGCCGCCTCAGAAAAGCTGCGGCCTTCGGCGCTGCGAATAAACGATTCGAGGTTGGCCAGGGTTTCCATTTCACCATTTTAAAGTAATGATTGAAAATAATTCAATCAATTACCTGCTTATCAAAAGGCAATCAAAAACCCATCATTCACCCATCAACAACCAAGGAGTGAATTTATGTCTACCCTCTCAACCCCATCC
>NZ_JBFUGX010000556.1:0-2840 GCF_056402675.1 Polaromonas sp. P3_C2
GGTTATCCATCCGGAAGTGGCCTGACCGGCCCCCAGCACGGCAGTGGCAAAAGCCAGGCTCCTCAAAGAAAATAGGTTACAGCCCATGACTGACGGGCGCAAGCAGCTATCAATTCAATAGCGCCTCAAGCTACCTGACACTCCGCTCCAACAGATTCATCCCCAAACAACCGACCGCATGGAAATGGAGCCGGCCTGAAAGCTGGTGTTGAAAAACCGCATCGGCTCCTTCGCATCAACCGCGCCTGCGGTGTACAGCAGCGGAAGGTAGTGCTCATGGGTGGGGTGCGCCATCTTCGCCACCTGGCCCAGCTTCTGGAAGTTCTGCAATGCGTCCAGATTGCCCTGCTGCAGATAGCCACCAATCGTCTGGTCGAACTCCAGCGCCCAGTCGTAGGCCTGGTTACCCGCGGCCCCCCGCTGCATCTGGCGCAGGTTGTGCACGATATTGCCGCTGGCCACGATCAGCACGCCGCGGTCCCGCAACGCCTTTAACTGCTTTGCCAGCGCATAGTGCTCCTCGGGCGCCCGGCTGTAATCCATGCTGAGCTGGATGACCGGGATGTCCGCATCCGGAAACATGGGCTTGAGCACCGACCAGGCACCGTGGTCCAGTCCCCATTCACCTTCGTCCAGGCCGAGCGGCGCCGACGCGCGCTGCCTGACCAATTGGCTGATCACCTGCGCCGCCGCGGTGTCGCCGGGCGCGGGGTATTGCTGGTCGAAGAGCTCCTGCGGAAAGCCGCCAAAGTCGTGGATGGTTTTGGGCTTGTCCATGGCCGTCAGCCACCAGCCTTCGGTCAGCCAATGGGCGGAAATGCACAGAATCAGCTGCGGCCTGGGGAATTTCGACCCAAATTCGGCGCCCAGCGCCTGCCAGCTGCGCCGGTACTCGTTGTCGCCGATGGCGTTCATCGGGCTGCCGTGGCCCACAAAAAGGACCGGCATATGGTCTGATTTCTTCAGGGAGGCCAGTTGATCCAGCGAGGAGGCGTCAATCGGGGGAAGCATGTTGTTTTTCCTGTTGAAGGGCTGCAGCTTCAGGGCGGGCAAAGACCACCGGCTGCAGGCAGAATGGTAAGTGTTCTTTCAATTCCGCAGGTGGTGGCGGTTTCTCGGTCCGCAAGCCAAGCTGGCACCATCGTGGTGCTTTTGGCGTCAACAGTGTGAAAACCGCCCGGTATTGGTGGTTATCCTCAAATCAGTGCGGCAACCCCCTGTTATATTGCACTGCAACATATTACGATTTACCGAAGTAACCCTAAACCCAAGGTTGACCCCGATGCTGTACCAAGTCTATGAAGCCCAACGCACCTTGATGGAGCCTTTTGTCGACTTTGCGCAAGCCGCTGCAAAGCTCTACGGCAATCCCCTGTCGCCCATGGGCCAAAACCCGTTTGCCCAACG
The DNA here is from genome assembly GCF_056402675.1 of Polaromonas sp. P3_C2. Taxonomy (NCBI): domain Bacteria; kingdom Pseudomonadati; phylum Pseudomonadota; class Betaproteobacteria; order Burkholderiales; family Comamonadaceae; genus Polaromonas; species Polaromonas sp. P3_C2. The sequence goes on from NZ_JBFUGX010000556.1 coordinate 1,408, forward strand.
CGTCGCTGCCGGCTACAGCCTGATTTACCGGCTGGGCAAAGACTACGAAAAACCGGCCTTTGACATCCGGACGGTGGACGTCAACGGCACCGAGGTCAGCATCCACGAACGCGTGGAAATCGACAAACCCTTTTGCGAGCTGCGCCGCTTCAAGCGCTTCACCGACGATCCCGCCACACTGACAGGCCTGAAGGGCGAGCCCGCCGTGCTGATCGTGGCGCCGCTGTCAGGCCACTATGCCACCTTGCTCCGGGACACCGTCAAGACCATGCTCAAAGACCACAAGGTCTACATCACCGACTGGAAAAATGCGCGCACCGTGCCGCTTTCCGAAGGTTCATTCAACCTGGACGACTACGTCAACTACGTCCAGGAGTTCATTCGCCACCTCCAGGGTATTTACGGCAATTGCCACGTCATCAGCGTCTGCCAGCCCACTGTGCCGGTGCTCGCTGCCGTGTCGCTGATGGCCTCCCGAGGCGAAACGACGCCCTTGAGCATGACCATGATGGGCGGCCCGATCGATGCCCGAAAATCGCCCACGGCAGTGAACAACCTGGCCATGAACAAGAGCTACGAGTGGTTTGAAAACAATGTGATTTACCGCGTGCCCAGCAACTTCCCGGGCGCAGGCCGTCGTGTGTACCCCGGCTTTTTGCAGCACACCGGCTTCGTCGCGATGAACCCGGACCGCCACGCCAGCAGCCACTACGACTACTTCAAGGATTTGCTCAAGGGCGACGACGCCAGCGCCGAGGCGCACCGCAAGTTCTACGACGAATACAACGCCGTGCTCGACATGGATGCCGACTACTACCTCGACACCATCAAGACGGTGTTCCAGGAGTTCAAGCTGGTCAACGGCACCTGGGACGTCAAGGGTGTGGACGGCCAAATGGAGCGTGTGCGGCCCGAAGACATCAAAACCACCGCCCATTTCACGGTAGAAGGCGAACTGGACGACATCTCCGGTTCTGGCCAGACCGAGGCGGCACACGGTCTTTGCCACAACATCCCCAAGGCGCTGCAAAAGCACCTGGAAGTCAAGGGTGCGGGCCACTACGGGATTTTCAGCGGCCGCCGCTGGCGCGAGATCGTCTACCCGCAAGTCAAGGCCTTTATTCTTGAGAACAATCGGGCCCCAGCCCAATCCAAGCGCGCGCCAGCAGCTACCAAAACGATAGCAAAGCCAGTGCGCACCGCAGCAGCAAAGCCTGCCGCCAAAGCCGCCCCGAAGGCCGCAGCAAAGCCGGCGGCAAAAAAAGCAGCACGCAGCAAGAAGGCTTGAGGGCGGCGGCAAGGCCGGGTCGAGCGCAGACAGAGCGGGGGCCATGACTGGTAGGACAATAGGCGGGTGATCTCCCCCCCCGACTCCAGACTTTTCGAGCGCATCAACGCCGCCCTGCCCCAAACCCTGTGCACCCGCCGCGGCT
>NZ_JBFUGX010000557.1:0-2836 GCF_056402675.1 Polaromonas sp. P3_C2
GCCAAAAATGCGCCAGCCGGTTCCGAAACCGCCGTTGCCGTGATGAAGAGCGCTGTTGCTGCCGCGAATAACGCATTCGAATCCATGCAAAAGGCTGTCAAGCAAGCCAGCGAAATGGCTGAAGCCAACTTCAACACCGTGGCTGCATCCGCAGTGAGCGCCACGAAAACCGCTTCCAAGAAGCGTTAATTGTTATTCATTGTTCCCGCATTTCTGCGGGAACGACCGGAGCCTGATCCCGGAACCTTGCGTAACAGCACGATTCCAGACCGCTTGTCTCCTCGGATCCATTCGAAATTCATTTTCACGGATCCAGTTAAGCCCAGTCGCAAGATTGGGCTTTTTTTTGTCCGGCGCATCCCGATTTAAGCTATTCAGGCGTTTTACCCAATAGGGACGAGCGCTAGCAGCTATCAAATCAATAGCAGCTACCTTGCCATCGCCACACCCGCTGCGGCCAGCTTTGCCTTCAGCTGTGGCAACGCGGCCAACATGGCCGCACGGCCTGAATCGATGGCGCGCTGCCGCGCAGAGAAGTCGGCGCTTTTCAGGCCCGTAAGCGACGGACGGACCACGACATCGGCATCCTTGAGYTCGTACTGGTTGATGCTTTTGCCCATGATGGCAAAAGTCTGCAGCAGGATTTGCAACGTGTCGCCGGCGAGGTTGGCTTCGGGCGGGCTGGAGATGTCGACAGCAATCACGACGTCGGCCCCCATCTGCCTGGCAAAGCGCACAGGCACCGGTGAGACCAGGCCGCCGTCTACATACTCGCGGCCGTTGATCTTGACGGGCACGAACACAGCCGGCACCGCACTGGATGCGCGCACTGCTGTGCCGGTATCGCCGCGCTGGAACAGCACGGCCTGGCCGCTGTTGAGATCGGTGGCGACGATGCCCAGCGGAATGGCCATGTTTTCCATCAGCCGGTTGGCCACAAGGTCGTTGACATAGCGGGCCAGCGCGTCACCGCGGAACATGCCGCGGCCGATGATCGGCAGCATCCAGTCGGTGATGGCAACTTCCTCCATGTTCAGCGCGGTCTGCTGCAGCTGCGCGCTGGTCTTGCCACTGGCGTACAGCGCCGCCACCAGGCTGCCGGCTGATGTGCCGACCACCAGTTGCGGCTTGAGCCCGGCCTCCTCAAGCACGGCGATCACACCCACATGGGCAAAGCCGCGCGCCGCGCCACCGCCCAGCGCCAGCCCGATGCGCACCGGCTTTCTGGCGGCCTCCGCCGGTAGCGGCGCTACAGGCGCGGCCGGTCCGGGCGGCGCTGTGGCGCAGCCGGCAAACAGCGACAAAACCGCAGCCAGGCCGATGCCCGCCAGCCAGTCCAGCCCTCGTGAAGGCTTGCACAACGTAGGGGGACTACCAAGAATGATTCTTATTTGCTTTATCATGGCCGGGCTTTAAAAATACCAGTAAGGAAGTGGAAAGTTATGTACAAAAAAGTGGTTCTCTCGTCGCTGATGCTGCTGGCAGGCTTGGCATCAGCGCAGGAACAGGTGGTCAACTTGTATTCTGCCCGCCATTACCAGACGGACGAAAAGCTCTACAGCGACTTCACCAAGGCCACCGGGATCAAGGTGAACCGCGTGGACGCGGATGACGCCGGCATTTTGGCGCGCCTGAAGGCCGAAGGCACGGCATCTCCTGCCGACGTGATTTTGCTGGTCGATGCCGCGCGCCTGCACAAGGGCGATGCGGACGGCCTCTTCAAGCCCATCAAGTCACCCGCCCTGGAAGCCGCCATCCCGGCCAAGTTGCGCGCCAAGGAAACGGCCGAAGGCACGACCTGGTTCGGCTTCTCGACGCGCGCCCGCGTTGTGGTGTTTGACAAGCTCAAGGTCAAGAAAGCCGACGTGGACACCTACGAAAAGCTGGCCGACCCGAAGAACAAGGGCCTGCTGTGCACCCGCTCCGGTGCACATCCGTACAACCTCTCCCTCTTCGGTGCGGTGACCGAGCATCTTGGCGAAGCCAAGGCCGAGCAATGGCTCAAGGGCTTGGTGGCGAACATGGCGCGTGACCCCAAGGGCGGCGACAGCGACCAGATCAAGGCCGTGGCCAGCGGCGAGTGCGGCATTGCGCTGACCAACACCTACTACCTGGCGCGCATCATGCGTTCCAACGCGCCTGAAGACAAAGTCGTGGCCGACCGCGTGGGCGTGGTCTTCCCCAACCAGGACAGCTGGGGCACGCATGTGAATATCGCCGGCGCGGCGGTTGCCAAAAACGCCAAGAACACGGCCAACGCCGTCAAGTTCATGGAATATCTGGCCAGCCCGAGCGCACAGGAGTACTTTGCCAACGGCAACAACGAGTGGGCCGCCGTACCGGGGCTGGGCGTGAGCAATCCCGCGCTCAAGGCCATGACACCGTCGGGCAATGGCAGCTTCAAGTCTGAAACCATCCCGATCAGCGCCGTGGGCAACAACCAGCTCAAAGTGCAGCAGATGTTGGACCGTGTCGGCTACAAATAAGCCAACGCCCCACTTTTGCGAAAAGCCCGGCCGCCGAAAGGCGCCGGGCTTTTTCATCGCCGGGCCGTCCCTAGATGAAAAGCGTCCCTCGGGGGCAGCGACCACACGAAGTGAACGAGCGCGGGGGGTACTTTTCATGCGCCATAATTGACGTTTACGTTAACGTCACCCAAAACGTTCACGCAAGCTCTTCAAAATCTCTCCATCTTCATCAAGGAACCACCATGGAAATCGCAGGCAAAGTATTTATCGTCACCGGCGGCGCATCGGGCCTGGGTGAAGGCACGGCACGCATGCTGGTGGCCAACGGCGCCAAAGTCGTCATCGCCGACATGCAGGCAGATAAAGGC
>NZ_JBFUGX010000558.1:0-4886 GCF_056402675.1 Polaromonas sp. P3_C2
GAAGGATGCCGTTCTGGAAACTGCCCGGGGTAAACGAGCTCAGCTATAAAAGTTATAGCTGCTTGCGCCCACCCTGATTGGGTTTGAAGCCTATCTGTCTTGTATCTGAAGCCGGCTCGACCTAGTTGAGATCGCCGTACTGCGTGCTGCTCAGCGCTGGTGACGTGCTGAATTCCGGTGGCATTTCGGTGTCTTCAAAGCCCGTCAACAGGGTGTATGAACGTGAGCGCGGGCCGCTTTGCACTTTGACCCCTTTTTCCGGCGCAACTGCCGGGCCTTGCGCGGATGCAGCAACCAAAGCTTGTTTGAAGGCGGCAACTTCGTCGGCCTGGATAGGCTCATACCGTGGTGTTGCGGGTTTGACGGGCACGGGCGCGCGGGTTTCTACATTGGCTTCAGCGTGTGCTACTACGGGTGCATGTACAACGGGTGCTGGTACAACAGGTGCTTGCACGGCCTGCGGTGGCGTCGGGGCCTGTTTGACCACGACCGCCATTTCCTCCAGACGCCAGTACACAGCGGGTACCGTGATCTCAAAGCGCGCTTTGGCGTGCTGTGTGATCGATGCCTCAATTCCACTCAATTGCTCGGACGTGCCGCCGAATGCTTTTGCCAGGTCCATCATGACCAGGAATTCATTGCCGCTCTGGTCGAGCGAAAGAACTTTGAATTTGTAGCTGGCCGAGAGCACGCCGGAGCGGGTCATGGCCTCACGAATTGCTACGTACAACTGCTCGCGGCGGGCGTGACGCTTGAGCTTGCCGGAATCGGCGGGAGCAGGTTGTTCGGGGGAGAGTCGCTGGGGTACGGACGCAGCGCCTTTGTCACGTGCGGCGGACGCGCGTCTTTGTTCGTCATTCGCAGCCGCACCGGCTTGCTGCGGTTTATCGGAAAACCAGTTTAAAAAAGACATGGGCAATGTTCTCGTGATGAATCTTCATTTTCCGTCAATGCACGGAGTGAATCTGTAAGCAATAGCGCAAACGGTTCAGCTGTTGTTTAGCAGCAAATCCTGTGGCCGACTTTATCGAAACACCCGTGCAACTGTCTGGTAAAAAATCACGCCCGTCACGTTTTTGAGAACACCTGTGACGCCCGAAAGTATTACGGCAGGGAGTCAGTTGTCTGATGATGCCAATGCACCCGAGAAAGGGTCGACACTCAGGTCACCGCGACGCGCTTGGGACGGTTATAGAGTCGTTTGGCCATGACCGACCCCATTGCCATGGTCAGCTCCAATGCAATGGGGCTGTGGCGGTTTGCCAGTTCGAGGAACCGCATCGGGGTGAGGCACCAAAGCTTGCAAGGCGTCGACGCATGGACCGTGGCACTGCGCGGCATGTGCGAGAAAAATGCGCCTTCACCAAGCACAGTACCTGCACCCACCAGCGCCATTCGCACGCGGGCCTTTTCATCTTCGTAATGAACGCTGAGTGTGCCGCTTTCCACAAAATACAGCGTGCGGTCCAGCGCGCCCTGTTCCATCAGCACCTGGCCACTGTTGAGGGCGAAAGGCTGCATGTAGCTGGCCAGGATGTCCCAATGCGGCTGGTTGAATTGACAGCGCAGTGCGTCACTGGCGTGGCAGTGAAGAATGGCCTGGGCAAGGCCCTGAATGTCAAAACGGATGGCGGCAGGTAATGGAGCGTTCATAGTGGGACGGAAGATACCTTCGCACTACATAGCCTGCAAGGGATGTTAACGGCCCCTTACACCTGATACAGGAAAGCCGGAGTTGTAATTTCCCCTCGACAGAAGGCCATTTTTGACCGTTTTGGTGCGTTTTTCGCGGCATGGCGCCGCTTGTCCCCAGACAGGGCCCGTCTGTCGCCGGTTTACTACTTTCCAATACAGAATCTGGAAAAAATTTCGCCCAACAAGTCGTCCGGCGTGAACGCACCGGTGATCTCGCTGAGGTGAAGTTGCGCCTGGCGCAAATCTTCGGCCAGCAGGTCCAGGGCAGGGTGCCCCGCGCGAATCTGCGCATGGGCTCTCCCGAGTTGTTCGGCGACCTGCTGCAGGGCACGCACGTGACGTTCGCGGGCCATGAACACGCCTTCAGGTGCGGCCTGCCAGCCCACGACCTGCAACAGTTGCTTGCGCAGCGCCTGCAGGCCGTCGCCGGTTTTGGCGGAGATCAGAACGCCGCCGCTGATGGTGCCCAGCACATCCGCGTCAGCCGCGTCCGACTTGTTCCAGACGTCGATGATGGGCGTGTTGCGCGGCAGCTCACGGCTCAATACTTCTGCGATGTGTGCGTCAGCGGCCAGGTAATCGGCGGCATGCCGGGTCAGGTCATGCAGGAAGAGCACCGCGTCGGCGCTGGCGATTTCAGCCCACGCGCGTTCGACGCCGATTTTTTCCACTTCGTCGAGTGCCTCGCGCAGGCCAGCGGTGTCCACCACATGCAGCGGCACGCCTTCAATCTGGATCAGCTGCGAAACCTTGTCGCGTGTGGTGCCGTTGAGGAAGGCACGTTCGGTGAACTCGCCCGGTTGCGCCACGCGCAGCCCCGGCACGGCCGCCGAACCTGTCTCTGGGTTGAGTGCCGCACCGGCCTCAAGGCATCGCGCCAGCAACAGCTGCAGCACGACAGGGCCGCCGTGCGCTTGCAGCTCCAGCACGTCTTCGCCGGTGTAGGAATGCGGCGCCGGGAAATGCAAGGCGAGGCCCTGGTCGATGGCTACGCCGTGCGCATCCCTAAAGGGAAGGTAGGTCGCCTGGCGCGGTTGAAGCTGGCGGCCGCAAATCGCATCGACGACGGGCGCGATGTGCTTGCCGGACACCCGCACAATGCCCACCGCACCGCGACCGGGCGCAGTGGCGATGGCAACGATGGGGTCGTGGTGTCGGGCCAGCATGGTGGTAGATGTTAAGGGGCAAACCGGATATTGGTGCTATGGCAGAGAGCGCCGCAGCCAAAGCCGGTTTCCCAAGAAAAAGGGCCGCGAAGCGGCCCAATTTTTATTCCGTGTCCGCCTTATTTGAACTTCGGCAGGTTGAACTGCGGCGGCACGCCCATACGCGTGTTGATCACCCACTGCTGCGCGATGGACAGGATGTTGTTGGTAATCCAGTACAGCACCAGGCCAGCCGGGAAGAAGAAGAACATCACGCTGAAGATCAGCGGCATGAACCACATCAGCTTGGCCTGCATCGGATCCGGCGGAGCGGGATTGAGCGCCGTTTGCAGCATGGTCGTCAGGGTCATCAGCACGGGCAGGATGAAGAATGGATCCGGCGCCGAAAGGTCGTGAATCCACAAGATCCAGGGTGCATTGCGCATTTCAACGCTGGACAGCAGCACCCAGTACAGCGCGATAAACACGGGGATCTGGATCATGATCGGGAAGCAGCCGCCCATCGGGTTGACTTTTTCTTCCTTGTAGATTTTCATCATCGCCTGCTGCATTTCCTGCGGCTTGTCTTTCAGGCGTTCACGCATTTCCATGATCTTGGGATTGATCGCCTTCATCTTGGCCATGCTGGCATACGCCTTGGCATTGAGCCAGTAGAACGCGATTTTCAGCAGCAGCACCAAAGCCACGATGGACCAGCCCCAGTTATGGATGAAGCCGTGCAGTTTGTCGAGCAGCCAATACAGTGGCTTGGCCAGGATGGTCAACCAGCCGTAGTCCTTCACCAGCTCCAGGCCCGGTGCAATGGCTTCCAGTGTTTTTTCTTCCTGGGGGCCGACGAAAAATTTCGCCTCGACCGACTTGGTCGTGCCTGCTGCGATGGTGTCCAGCGGCGTGATCATGACGACGGAATACAGGTTGTTGGCGACCTTCTGGAACAACAGGTCGCGCTTGAGACCATCCGGAAGAATCCAGGCAGTTGCAAAGTAATGCTGGACCATGGCGATATAGCCATTGGTGGCCTGCTTTTCGACGTCAACCTTGTTGTTCTCGATGTCCTTGAATTCCACTTTTTGGTATTTCTTGGCTTCGGTATAAATCGCCGGGCCGGTGAAGGTGGAATAAAAAGAAGACTCTCCGGGCGGCTTGTTGCCGTCACGCACGAGCTGCAGATACAGCTGGGGCGACACCGCGGCTGTGCCGGTGTTGACGATGTCGTGGCGCACCGCAATGTCGTAAGCGCCGCGTTTCAGGGTGTAGGTCTTGACCAGCTTGACGCCGCCGACTTCCGCCGACTCAAACTTGATCTGCAGTTCGTCCTGGCCTTCTTTCAGCGCTCGTTCGCCTGGAACCACGGCCATTGGCGTTTTGTGGGTAGGAAAGCCTCCGGTGGTGCCGGGTGCCGTAACAAGTCCTGTCTGCGCCACATAAACACGGCTTGCGCTTTCGTCCATCAAGACAAAACCTTCGGCCGTGTGCGCCTGGTCCTTGTACTTGACGAATGCCGAGTGCACCAGGGTGCCGCCTTCGCTGTCAAAGGTCAGCGTGAGCACATCGGTATTCACAACGAAGCGTTCTTTGGCGGTCGACGGCGCGATCGATGGAGCGCCTGCCGGCACGGCACCAGGCGCGCCTGGCGTTGCGTTGGCAGCCTGCGGCGCAGGCACGGAAGAAGCCGTAGCGCCGGCAGCTACAGGTGCAGAGGAGCCCGCGACCGGTGCCTTGGCGCTTTGCGTGGCTGACGGGAAAAAGGTCGCCTTGTGGCCGTTATATACCTGCCATTGGTCCCACAAAAGGACCATGGAAAAACCAAAAATCACCCACAGGATGGTGCGGCGGATGTCGTTCATGACGGCGTCTTTTTAGAAGGGGTGGAGGCCACAGGGGTGGCCAGGCGGGAAAAGAGGGGAACAGGCGGCACCGGGTCGTGCCCGCCATCGCACCAGGGATGGCAGCGTACCAGCCGGCGCAAGGTGAGGTAGCTGCCGACTGTTGCGCCGTGCTGCTGCAGGGCCTGCAGTGAATAGG
>NZ_JBFUGX010000559.1:0-2829 GCF_056402675.1 Polaromonas sp. P3_C2
CGGCATTGGTTTTGCCCATGGCGACCCAGGCCATGATTTGCGTTTCACGTTCGCTCAGGCCGGACGCGTCGTCGGCTCCGTTGCGTACCGTAACGGCGGCTTGCGGGTGCTGCTGTGGCAACAGCGCCATCTGCCGCAGCGCGTTATCAATGGCAGGCATCAGCATCCTCATGGCCTTCAGCCCAGACTCCCTGGGAATCTCATCTGCACGGAAAAACGCATACAGACAGTCCTGGTGCGCCCTTTCGTCATGCATCGCGTGAACGAGCACCGAGCGCATACCCGCCAGGGTACGGGTGAAGGAGCCCGGCAAGCTCGCATTGCCCAGCAAATATTCGAACTGGCTGAAATTGAGGAGGCAGGGCTGCCCGCCGGCCGCCACCCAGTGGTCATGAAGCCGGCCAAGCAAAAAGGGCACGCCGTCTGTACCGGCTGCATAAGAACGTACGCCAGGCAATTCAGAAAGAATGTCGTGCTGGATAGCACCTTCCTGAAAGTCGCCCCAGCCCACCATCAGGATGTCATGTGGAAGGGAATACTGGACGTCACCGCGCAACCATTCGAGCAGGTCGGCGTGCCGGGTGATGGCCGTAGCCTGCGTTATCAGCGCCGTATAGTGCGCAGGATCTTCGCTGAAAAGCGGAGCGTGAGATTTCATGCCTTGATATCACTTCCTGTGTTTTGTTCTGCCCCCTGCCTGCGTGTGCAGGCGTGGCAGAAGGGACCCACTGAGAATCGTCTAGCTTGGTATAAGTCGCAATACCAAAGACGGCACAGTTGATGTAGGAACAAGACGACTCAGTGTAGGGTGGCAGGCATGCAATTGAGATGTCAGACCCCGCGCGTATTGGTTGCAACTACGTAACAGCTGTGCGCTTGATGGCAGTTGCTTCGCAAAACGATACGGCTTGCAACAGTTTGCTTTCTTTTGGCGCACGGCCGTGGCTGCTATTGACTACGCTGCGCACATAATTTGTGCACGCAGTTGCAGCGAGCAAAACAGCAAAGAAACAAGAAGAGGAACGCAAGGCTGATGAMCGGTAAGAAAATGAAGCGCAGCATGGAAGTGGATACGGTAAGGGGCATCGCCTGCATCTTGCTGGTTCTGTTTCATGTGGTAGGGGATACGCCCTCAGTGGGCCTGAAGGTTCCGGAGGGGCACTGGTTGCAGATGTTCAATGAAGGGCTGGCCTATATCCGCATGCCGCTCTTCTCTTTCATCTCAGGCTATGTGTATGCATTTCGCCCCTATGAAGGCAATGCTGCTGAATTCATTAAAGGCAAGGTCCGGCGGCTGCTGCTCCCCCTGATTACGGTGGGAACTATTTTTGCCGTCGTGCAGGCCTTCACGCCAGGCGCCAACTCATCGGTCAACCAGTGGTGGCTGTTGCACATTGAGCCCGTGGGGCACTTCTGGTTTCTTGAAGCGCTTTTTATTGTCTTCCTGGTTGTTCTGCTGCTGGAACACCTCAACGCACTTTCTACTGCGACCGGATTTGCAGTGGCTTGGGCGCTCAGCGCGGTGCTGTTTGACTACTTCAGCCCACCCAACTATTTCGCCGCCCGCGGCGCTGTTTACCTTCTGCCTTTTTTCCTGGCCGGGCTTGCCTGCAAACGATTTGACATCGGGACGCCAACGGCCCGGCTTGTGGCGGCGGCCGTATTTATTTGCGCCGCTACCGGGGCCATGCTTTTTCCGCAATTTTCCGAGCAGGGAAGTTCTGTGGCCGCACTGGCGCTCGGCGTCTCAAGCGCCTTTCTTCTTTTGCGGAGTGGCTGGAGTTTCGCGCCCCTGGCCTACATTGGATCCTTCTCATTTGCGATTTACCTGCTGCATGTTTTTTTTACGGCAGCGAGCCGTATCGCCTTCAGGAAATTGGGTATCACGGACACCTATGTCCTGATGACGCTGGGACTCGCCGCCGGGATTGCTGGCCCCGTCGTATCCGCGCTGCTTATCAGCCGGCACGCAGGCCTGAATCTGTGGCTGCTGGGAACTGTGCCGGGCAAGCCGAAAACCAATCCGAAGCCCGTGGTAGCAGCCTGAAGGATCGGGGCTCGAGCCAGCGGCCCATTTCATTCGGGCGCCAAGCCGCTCATCACTGGCGGCGTCCTGGCGCCCCAATCAGTGACTCTGCCGCCGCGGCGAATCCTGAACGGCTCGAACGTCGGAGCAGAAGCCGTGCCGCCGGAGTTGCACGATACTTTTCTCCGAGCATCTTCCAAATCAGCACCATCTGGCGGCTGCATGGAACGACTCCTCTTTCGAACTAAACTGCCTCACGTACCGCAGGCAATCGGACCGGCGCGGGCATGCCGGCGAGTAACCAACAAAAAGATAGAGACAACATACCCATGAATATYGTCATCACCGGCGGCGCCGGATTTCTCGGGGCCAGGCTGGCCCGGCAACTTCTGGACGCGGGGCAATTGGCTCTTGCGGGCAGCGCACCGCAAACCATCCGGACAGTGACACTGGTTGACAGGGTGGCGCCGCCGGCCGCGCTGGCCGCGGACAACCGCATTCGAACCATCACCGGCGATCTGAGCCGGCTGCTGGAAGACGGTCATCCGCAAGCACTCGTGGTGACAGAAAAAGACACGCTGATATTCCATCTGGCGGCGGCAGTCAGCGGTGAATGCGAAGCGGATTTCGACCTTGGCATGCGCAGCAATGTCGATGCTACGCGTGCGCTGCTGCAGGCGTGCCGTGCCCTGAATACATCGCCCACCGTCGTATTCGCCAGTTCGCTTGCAGTGTTTGGCAATTCACCCGAGCAACCACTCCCGGCGGTCATCGATGACAGAACGCTGCCCACACCGCAGAAC
>NZ_JBFUGX010000560.1:0-2822 GCF_056402675.1 Polaromonas sp. P3_C2
GGTTGTCGTGGCTTACCTGATGGTCACCGTCCTTCTGGTGGTCTCCATCAACCTTCTGGTCGATCTCCTGTACGTGATTCTTGATCCCCGGCTCAGAGCCCGCAGCAAATAAAAATGAGGTGACCCCATGATCCAGACCGAATCGTTGAATCCGGAGGAAAAGCCGGCGGCCCGGCCGGCGCCGCAGCCGGCGCAAACCCCGTGGAGCCGGATCCGGCGGCAATTCCTGCTCAGCAAAATTGCGTTCGCAGCGCTGGTCGTCTTCGGGCTGCTGCTCATCGTGGCATTGGGCGCGCCATTTTTCTCACCGCAGAACCCGTACGACCTGGCCTCCGTGTCTATCGTGGACGCAGAACTCGTTCCGGGTGCGCGCAGCGAAGTGAGCGGGATGCTGCATATCCTCGGCACCGATGGCGCCGGACGGGACCTGATCAGTGCAATCTTTTATGGGCTTCGCATCAGCATGGCTGTCGGCCTTTTGAGTGCATTGGCCGCGCTTTGTATCGGAACAACAGTGGGCCTGACGGCCGCCTACTTTGGCGGGCGTGTGGATTCGTTCTTCATGCGAATCGTTGACTTGCAGCTGAGCCTGCCGGCCATCCTGATCGCGCTGGTACTTTTGGCATCGCTGGGCCAGGGTGTAGACAAGACCTTGCTGGCCCTGATCATTGTTCAATGGGCGTACTACGCCCGCAATGTGCGCGGGGCCGCGCTGGTGGAGCAACAAAAAGAGTATGTGGAGGCAGCGATGGGGCAAGGCTTGCCCCCCAGGCGGATCATGTTCAGGCACGTGCTGCCGAACTGCATGGGAACGCTGATCGTCACCGGCACCCTGCAGACGGCGCACGCCATCAGCCTGGAGGCAACGATGAGTTTCCTGGGTATCGGGCTTCCCCAGACAGAACCTTCGCTGGGGCTGCTGATTGCCAATGGCTTCGAGTACATGCTCACGAACAAATACTGGATCTCGGTCTATCCGGGGTTGGCATTGGTGCTTCTGGTGGGGTCGATCAACCTGATCGGTGATCGTCTGCGTGTTGTTTTCAACCCCAAGCTGGATCAGGTATGAGCACAAGTGCGTTAAAGGTCAGTGGGATCACGACCCACTTCGAGACCAAGGCCGGCGTCGCCAGGGCGGTGAACGACGTTTCCTTCTCCGTCGGGCAAGGGCAAATCGTTGCCCTGGTGGGCGAGTCGGGATCGGGGAAGTCCGTGACGGCAATGTCTTTGATGAACCTGGTGGATCCTCCGGGCCGAATCGTTGCCGGTGAAATTCTCCTTCGGGGAAATAACCTGCGCTCCGTCTCCGCCCGCGAATGGAACAGGATTCGGGGCAAAGAGATGGCGATGGTTTTCCAGGACCCCATGATGTCGCTCAACCCTGTCATCCGTGTGGGAGACCAGTTGACGGAAACCATCCGGATTCACGCCAAAGTATCACGGTCAGATGCCACGGAGCGGGCATGCGCCGCGTTGGCCGCGGTGGGAATTCCGGCGCCGGCCGAGAGAATGCGCGCCTATCCGCATGAACTCTCGGGTGGYATGCGCCAGCGAATCGCCATCGCGAACGCCATCATCAACGAGCCGGCCGTGATCATCGCCGACGAGCCGACGACCGCCCTGGACGTCACGATTCAGGCGCAGATTCTTTACCAGATCCGCAAGCTGACAAAGGAGCGAGGAACGGGACTGGTGTGGATTACGCACGACCTGAGTGTGGTGAAAGACCTTGCCGACTACGTGTGCGTGATGTATGCCGGCCGCATCGTCGAGAAAGGCGCGGTCGCTGACGTGATCAGGTCGCCGAGACATCCTTACACACGCGGGTTGATCGACTCATTGCCCAAGTCGCAGGATCGCGGCTCCCTGCTCAAGCCCATTCCCGGAAGTACCCCGCCTTTGCTCAACCTGCCGTCCGGTTGCGCGTTCGCACCCCGCTGCAGCCGGGCAACGCAAGCGTGCACAAAGATGCCCGGCCTGACCCGGACAGAAGACCGGGAGTTTCTTTGCTTTCACCCCTATACGACAAACAATTCATGACCACGATACTTGAAGCGGCCAATGTCTCGAAACGGTTTGGTGCCGCGCAAACCTGGAGCGGGCAACTGGCGCACAAATTGAAGCTGGCCCGCAAGACACCCAAGCAGGTGTCCGCGGTGAGTGACGTCAGCCTGCAGATCGAGGCGGGGGAGGTCGTCGGCCTGGTGGGTGAGTCGGGCTGTGGAAAATCAACCTTCGGGCGAATCGTCGCGGGCATTCTGGAACCGTCCAGCGGCGACGTCATGGTTCATCAGGTGCCGGGCAAGCCCTATCTTTCGGATGTCCACCGAAACGTCCAGATGGTCTTTCAAAACCCCTATGGCTCGCTCAATCCGCGGCTGCGTGTTGACCAGCTCCTCAGCGAGGCGGCCATCTATCACGGGCTGATTTCCGCAAAGGACAAGGCCCCGTTCGTGAGAGGCCTCCTGGAACAGGTGGGTCTTGACGCCAGTTACGGCGAACGCTATCCGCACCAGTTCTCGGGCGGGCAGCGGCAGCGAATCGCCATCGCAAGAGCGCTGGCCCTGAAGCCGTCGCTGGTCGTCTGTGATGAGGCTGTTTCCGCGCTTGATGTGTCCATCCAGGCGCAGGTTCTCAATCTTTTCCAGAAGCTGCGGCGAGAGCAAAACCTTGCCTACCTGTTCATCAGCCACAACCTGGCGGTGGTGGAATATCTGGCCGACCGGGTGGCGATCATGTATCTGGGCCGCATTGTGGAGCTGGCCAAAACAGAGACGCTTTTTAGCCAACCCAACCATCCCTACACAAAGGCACTCATTGCC
>NZ_JBFUGX010000561.1:0-2801 GCF_056402675.1 Polaromonas sp. P3_C2
GATCGCCACCGCGCACGGCAGTACCGAAACCTTTCCGCTGCTGCTGGATTTCGTCAAGCGCGCGCCGCCGCTGAAGCATTACAGCCTCACTGCCTTTCGCGCCCGCACGGAAAGCCCCGACTTCCCCATGCGGATGGACAACTTTGAACTGGCCACCTCCGACGTGCTGATCGGCCACGTCGCCGATGAAGGGCAGGTGGGCATCGAAGTCATGTTTGCGCGTGAACTGCCCAGCGACATGCAGGACCATGCGCGCAACATGACCTTCATCATGCTCGACCATGTGCTGGGCGAGTACGACTTCGCGGTCAAGGTGGGCTTTGTGGATTTCGTCGATGCGTTCTCGGACGAAGTGGCCGGCTCCACGACGCTCGACAAGTTCGGCCCTGTGCTCGACGCGTTCTGGACGAACGAACTGGGGCACACAGGCTTGTTCCCGAGCGGCGAACACCAGTGGTCTGTCATGACAGTCGTCTTTGGCAACGACGAGGACGGTGACGAAGAAGACGACCAGGAGGGTGACAAGGCGATCGTGGCGGTCAACCAGAGCGCCAATGCGATTGCAGCGCGGCCTGACCTGGGCCACGCGATCGAGCTGCGCCTGCCCGTGGATGACCATGCGGCACTGGAGCGTGCCCGCGAAGTCCAGGAGCAGATCGCCACCCGCCTGGAGCTTCAGCATGCCGGCATCCTGTCCCACACCGTGGTCAGGAACGGCCGGCGCCTGGCCAACTATTACGTGGGCGACCTGCCTGCCGCACTCGGCGTGATTGACACCAGCTTGCGCGGCGCATCGTTCGCCGACGTTGAGCTGAGCAATGCGTTCGACCCGTCATGGTCGAAGTACTTCAACTTCGCGGGCTAATCCATGAAAGTCCTCGTCATCGGCGCATCACGCGGCATAGGCCTTGAATTCGTCAGCCAGTACCTGGCGGACGGTGCCAACGTCATAGCCACCGCACGCAACGACGAAGGCCTGCAGCGCCTCAAGGCCCTGGGCGCCAAGGCCTTGCGGCTGGACGTGGCCCAGCCTGCCAGCATCAGCGGCCTGGCCTGGCTGCTGGACGGCGAAGAGATCGACATCGCCCTCTACGTGGCCGGCGTCTTTCCGCAGGGCGATGCACTGACGCCGCCGACGCGCGAGGCGTTTGACCACACCCTGCACACCAATGTGCTGGGCGCCATGCAGGCCATTCCGCAAGTCGCGCCCATGGTCGAGGCCTCCCGGCTTGGTGGTGGCGGCAAGGGACGCTTTGCCTTCATCACCAGCGGCATGGGTTGCATTGGCGAGGTCCCGTCCAGCAGCAGCTGGACCTACCGCGTCAGCAAGGCTGCGCTGAACATGGCCGTGGCGTCTGCCCAGCATGACTACCCGCGCGCCATCATGGTGGCCCTGTCGCCCGGCTGGGTTCAAACCGACATGGGCGGCCGGGATGCACCGCTCACCACGGTTCAAAGTGTCACGGCCATGCGTGCCACGCTGGCCGGGCTCAAGCCCGAGCACAAGGGCGCTTTTCTCGACTACGACGGTCGGCGTTTCAGCACATGGTGAGCCCTGCACTCCACTGAAAGATTTCGATGATCCTGACCCAAGACCAAACGATGATCCGCGACGCGGTGCGCGACTTTGCGCAGGCCGAACTCTGGCCGCGCGCCGCGCGCTGGGACAAGGAGCACCACTTCCCGATCGAGGCGCACAAAGGCCTGGCCGCGCTGGGAGCCTACGGCATCTGCGTGCCCGAGGAATTCGGCGGCGCGAACCTTGACTACCTCACGCTGGCGCTGGTGCTCGAAGAAATCGCGGCGGGCGACGGCGGCACCAGCACCGCCATCAGCGTCACCAACTGCCCGGTCAATGCCATCCTCATGCGCTACGGCAATGTGCAGCAGAAAAAGCAGTGGCTGACAAAACTCGCGCAGGGCGAAATGCTCGGCGTCTTTTGCCTGACCGAGCCGCATGTTGGCAGCGATGCCTCTTCACTGCGAACCACGGCCGTCAAAGACGGCGACGAGTATGTGATCAATGGCGTCAAGCAGTTCATCACCAGCGGTAAGAACGGCCATGCCGCCATCGTCATCGCCGTTACCGATAAGGGCGCCGGAAAAAAAGGCATGAGTGCCTTCATCGTGCCCACCAGCGCACCCGGCTATGTGGTGGCGCGGCTCGAAGACAAGCTGGGCCAACACTCCAGCGACACCGCACAAATCAATTTTGACAACTGCCGCATCCCGGCCGACAACCTGATCGGCRACGAGGGCGAAGGCTACAAGATCGCGCTGGGCGCACTCGAAGGCGGGCGCATCGGCATCGCCGCGCAAAGCGTGGGCATGGCGCGCAGCGCGTTCGAGTTTGCCCTCAGCTACGCCAAAGAGCGCCAGAGCTTTGGCACCGCCATCTTTAACCACCAGGCAGTAGGCTTTCGCCTGGCTGATTGCGCAACGAAGATTGAAGCGGCCCGCCAGCTCATCTGGCACGCTGCCAGCCTGCGCGACGCCGGCCTGCCCTGCCTGAAAGAAGCCGCCATGGCCAAGCTTTTTGCCAGCGAAATGGCCGAAGAGGTTTGCAGCGCTGCCATCCAGACGCTGGGCGGCTACGGCTATGTCAGTGACTTTCCGGTGGAACGCATTTACCGCGATGTGCGGGTGTGCCAGATTTACGAAGGCACTTCCGACGTTCAAAAGATCATCATCCAAAGATCTCTTTAGCCCCCACGGTCGCGCACTTCGTGTGGCTCCCTGCCCCCCGAGGGGGCCGCTGCGCCTGCGGCCCGGCAAAGCCGGTTCCGCGGCCCCTGCTGGGT
>NZ_JBFUGX010000562.1:0-2795 GCF_056402675.1 Polaromonas sp. P3_C2
ATCATCGGCAAGTTCTTCCACGAGTTCGGCGTGACCATCGTGGCGGCGGTGCTGATCTCGATGTTCGTGAGCTTCACGCTGGACCCGATGCTCTCCAGCATCTGGCACGACCCTTCGATAGAAGCGCACGGAAAACGCCATGCGCCCGTCACTTTCTACGACAAGACCATAGGCCGCGTCACCGGCTGGTTTGACCACGCCACCGACTCGCTGAGCAACAGCTACCAGGGCATCCTGCGCTGGTCGCTGGGCCACAAGCTGGCCACCCTGGCCCTGGCCGTGATGATTTTTGTCACCAGCATTTTCATGGTGCCGCTGCTGGGCACCGAGTTTGTGCCCAAGGCCGACTTCTCGGAAACCTCACTCAACTTCTACACGCCGGTAGGCTCCTCGCTGGAAACCACCGAAGCCAAGGCGCAGCAGGTGGAAGCCATCATCCGCGAATTCCCCGAGGTGAAATACACGCTGGCCACCCTGAATACAGGCAATGCCCAAGGCAAGATGTACGCCAGCATTTATGTGCGCCTGGTGGACCGCAAGGCACGCACCCGCAGCGTCGACCAAATGTCGGGCGTGCTGCGCGAGCGCCTCAAGCAGGTGCCCGGCATCACCGTGACGCACGTCGGGCTGCTCGACGCGGTGGGCGGCAACAAGCAGGTGGAGTTTTCCCTGCAGGGAACGGATTTGAAAGAGCTGGAGCGCCTCACGCGCGCCATCAACGACAAGATCCGCGGCATCCCCGGCCTGGTAGACCTGGACTCCAGCGTCAAGGCCGACAAGCCGGTGATTGAAATTGATGTGCGGCGCGACGCAGCCTCCGACCTGGGCCTGTCGGTGTCGCAGATCGCTGCCTCATTGCGCACATTGGTGGCCGGGCAGACGGTGGGCAACTGGCGCGCGCCCGACGACCAGACCTACGACGTGAACGTGCGTCTGGCACCCGATGCGCGCAATGCGCCGCAGGACCTGGAGCGTCTGCCCTTCATGAGCACCCCTGGCAGCAGCGCCGACGGCGCCGCGCATATAGTCCGGCTCAACCAGGTAGCCACCGTGAAGGAATCCACCGGGCCCAACCAGATCAACCGGCGCGACATGGCGCGCGAAGTCGCCATCAACGCCAACGTCTACAACCGCTCGGCCGGCGAGGTGTCGAACGACATCAAGGCAGCGCTGGAGAACTTCAGCTTTCCGCCCGGTTACCGCTACCAGTTCAGCGGCTCCACCAAGAACATGGCTGAATCCTTTGGCTACGCCGTGTCGGCACTGGTGATGGCCATTTTGTTCATCTACATGATCCTGGCCAGCCAGTTCAAGAGCTTTTTGCAGCCGATGGCGCTGATGACCTCGTTGCCGCTGACGCTGATCGGTGTGGTGCTGGCCCTGCTGCTGTTTCGCTCCACGCTCTCTATGTTTTCCATCATCGGCGTGGTGATGCTGATGGGRCTGGTCACCAAGAACGCCATCTTGCTGGTGGACTTTGCCATTCGCATGCGTGCCGACCAGGTGGACGTGGATGGCCACCGCGTTCCGGGCATGAACCGCAGCGATGCGCTGCTGCATGCCGCCAAGGTGCGGCTGCGCCCCATCCTGATGACCACGCTGGCGATGATTTTCGGCATGGTGCCGCTGGCTTTTGCCCTGACCGAGGGCTCGGAACAGCGCGCGCCCATGGGCCAGGCCGTGATCGGCGGTGTCATTACCTCTTCGCTGCTGACCTTGGTGGTGGTGCCGGTGACGTATTGCTACCTGGACGACCTGGGCCAGTGGTTCAAGCGCAAATTCGGCCCCAGAACACCGCCGCAAGACCCCGCAGACATGCCTGCCGCAACGCCGGCCACCGTCATGGGCGACCGCTAAAATCAAAGGTTTATCTCGTGTACAGCTCACCCTCCCCCATTTCGCCAACCTACAGGTCCGCCATGAACTACGAACAAGCCCGATTCAACATGATTGAGCAGCAAATCCGCCCCTGGGAAGTGCTGGACAACCAGGTCCTTTCCCWGCTGGCCGTGGTCAAGCGCGAAGACTTTGTGCCGGCCGCCCAGAAGGCACTGGCCTTTGTCGACATGGAAATCCCGCTGGGCACCGGGCCCGGCCAGTGCATGCTGGCGCCCAAGGTGGAGGCCCGCATCCTGCAGGAACTGGCCGTGCAAAAGCATGAAAAGGTGCTGGAAATCGGCGCTGGCTCCGGCTACATGGCCGCACTGCTGGCGCACCGTGCGCAGCAAGTGATCACGCTGGAGATCGACCCCAAGCTCGCACAGACCGCACGCGACAACCTGCAAAGGGCAGGCCTTTACAACGCCGAAGTGCGCACCGGCGACGGCGCCGCAAAAATCGCCCAGGCCGTTTCCAGCAACGACCCGCTTCGTGGACCGTTTGACGTGATCGTGCTCAGTGGCTCGGTCGCCGAAGTGCCGGCTTCGCTGCTGTCCCTGCTCAAGGTGGGTGGCCGCCTGAGCGCCATCGTGGGTTTTGAGCCGGTGATGCGCGCGACCCTGGTCACACGCGTAGCCGAAGACGCCTGGCGTACCACCCAGGCCTGGGACACCGTGGCGCCGCGCCTGCTGAATTTCCCTGAGCCCTCGAAATTCAGCTTCTGAGCCTGGCCGCCGTACACAACTTCACCAACGCCAAGCACGCATTCCAACGCAGGACAGCCGACCATGATTCCCCAACTGAGCCCCGTCAACTTCGCCGAGTGGCGCAACAACGCCGGGGAAGGCGCGCCCGCCCTGCCTGTGGTGCTGGACGTGCGCGAGCCCTGGGAACTGCAGACGGCCTCGGTCAAGGAG
>NZ_JBFUGX010000563.1:0-2784 GCF_056402675.1 Polaromonas sp. P3_C2
ACGACATGCTGGGCGAGGGTGCGCGTACCGATGCCGACGCGCTGCGCTATCTCGCCAGTTACACAAACGCTATCAAATCAATAGCTGCTGGCGCTCGTCCAATGGGTGCTACCGAGCAAAACGACGGTATATCCATCAAGCTCAGCGCGCTGCACCCGCGCTACGAAGACGCCCAGCGCGAACGCGTGATGGCCGAGCTGGTACCGCGCGTCTGGGGGCTGTGCGAGCTGTCGGCCCGGGCCAATATCAACCTCACCATCGACGCCGAAGAGGTCGACAGGCTCGAGCTCTCGCTGGATGTGTTTGAAGCCCTGGCTGCGCTGGTGGCAAAGCACCACCCGCAGTGGCAGGGCTTTGGCTTGGCCATGCAGGCCTACCAGACCCGCGCGCTGGAGTTGATTGAGCACATCGCCACCGTCGCCCGCAAATACAGGCTGCGCCTGATGTGCCGCCTGGTCAAGGGTGCGTACTGGGATTCGGAAATCAAGCGCGCACAAGAGATGGGCTTGCCGCACTACCCGGTGTTCACGCACAAGCACCACACCGATGTGTCGTACCTGGCCTGTGCGCAGGCTTTGCTGGCCGCGCCCGACGCCATTTACCCGCAGTTTGCCGGCCACAACGCCGCCACCATTGCCGCGATTTTGCAGATGGCGTCGCGCAACGCAGTTCCCTTCGAGCTGCAGCGCCTGCACGGCATGGGCGAGGGCGTTTTCCGCGAGGTGCTGAAGAACCCGCTGATCAGCTGCCGCGTGTACGCGCCCGTGGGCGCCCACCGCGACCTGCTTGCTTACCTGGTGCGCCGCCTGCTTGAGAACGGCGCCAACTCGTCCTTTGTGCACCAGCTGGCCGACGAGTCGGTCGGCATGGGCGAGCTGCTGACCTCACCGATGCGCCTGGAGCCCGAATCGTCTTTGCCGCTGCCGCCGGCCCTATACGGCCCCGGCCGGCCCAACAGCCTGGGGCTGGACCTCACGGTCCAGAGCATGCGCGCACCGCTGCTGGCCGCGTTGGCCACCACCCCGGTCCCCGTCGTGCCTGAGTTTGATGCCAAATCGGCCGCCAGCGCAATAGCGACGTGCGCAAGCAGCTATCAAAAGTGGAGCAACGTGCCCATTGCCGAGCGCGCGGCCATCTTGCGCCGCGCTGCCGCCGCGATGGAGCAGCAGATGCCGAAGTTCTGCGCATTGCTGGTGAAAGAGGCCTTCAAGACCTGGGGCGATGCGGTGTCTGAAGTGCGCGAGGCGGTGGACTTCCTGCGCTACTACGCGGGCGAGGCCGAACGCATCATGCAGCCGGTCGCGCTGCCCGGCCCCACAGGTGAAACCAATGAGCTGCGCCTGTCGGCGCGCGGCGTCTGGGTCTGCATCAGCCCCTGGAATTTCCCGCTGGCCATCTTCACCGGCCAGGTTGCGGCGGCACTGGCCACCGGCAACGCTGTAATGGCCAAGCCCGCCGAGCAAACCCCCGGCGTGGCTTGGGAGGCTGTGAAGTTGCTGCACCAGGCCGGCGTGCCCGAAGGCGCGCTGCAACTGGCGCATGGCGCCGGTGAAACCGTGGGCGCCGCGCTGGTGGCAGCGCCGCAAGTCGCCGGCGTGGTGTTTACCGGCTCCACCCAGGTCGCCAAGATCATCAACCGCGCGCTGGCCGCCAAAGACGGCCCCATCGTCCCGCTGATTGCCGAGACCGGCGGCATCAACGCCATGCTGGTGGACAGCACGGCCCTGCCCGAGCAGGTGGCCGACGCGGTGGTGCAGAGTGCGTTCCGCTCCGCCGGCCAGCGCTGCTCGGCGCTGCGCCTGCTGTGTGTGCATGAGGGCATTGCCGACCACGTGATCGAGATGATCAAGGGCGCCGCGCAGGAGCTGGTGGTGGGCGAGACAGCCGACCTGGCGACGGATGTCGGTCCGGTGATCGACCGCGAAGCCTTTGACAACATCCAGAAGCATCTTCAGCGCCTGAATTCAACGTCAAAAATGCTTGTAAGCCATGCAGGACGAGCGCAAGCAGCTCCTGATTCGATAGCAAATGTCATTCCCCCCGCAGCCTTTGAAGTACGCAGCCTGGCCGAAGTGAAAGACGAAATCTTCGGCCCCGTGCTGCAGATCGTGCGCTGGGGCAGCGGCGAGCTGGCCACGCCGGAGGCCGTGATCGCGCAGATCAACGCACTGGGCTACGGCCTCACGCTCGGTATCCAGACCCGCATCGACTCGCGCGCACAGGCACTCGCGGCCAGCGCCCACGTAGGCAATATTTATGTGAACCGCAACATGATCGGTGCGGTGGTGGGGGTGCAACCTTTCGGCGGAGAAGGCCTGTCCGGCACGGGCCCCAAGGCGGGTGGGCCGCATTACCTGTATCGCTTTTGTGCTGAGCAGACTGTCACTGTGAATACGACGGCGGCGGGGGGGAATGCGGCGCTCCTGGCTGGAGGGGCTTGACGGGGCGGTCGGCTCCCGTTCCGACGGGGTGCTCTTTGCTGAGAGCTGCTGGCCGGGGGTAGCCCGGCAGCTACTCACTTTTCTTTTGCTTCGCCAAAAGCAAAGTAAGCAAAAGAAAAGGCGACCCTGCTGTCTGCGTCCCTYCGCTGCGCTACGGGCAACCTGCGGTGCTCGGTTCAGGCGGGGTCTCGCTCGAACTCGCTTCGCTCAGACAATCGCGATCCCTGATCCGCCTGGCCCTGCGCTCCTCGGCGCATACAGAAGGGGTGAAGAGAAGGAATACCAGCAGCCGAAGATAAGAACCCGAATACCKGAAGAAACAAGGACTCGCCACGGCGAGTCC
>NZ_JBFUGX010000564.1:0-2776 GCF_056402675.1 Polaromonas sp. P3_C2
GGCCCGCGCACGCATGGTCGAGGGTGTGAACATCCTGGCCAACGCCGTCAAGGTAACCCTGGGCCCTAAAGGCCGTAACGTGGTTCTGGAGCGCTCGTTCGGCGCCCCCACGGTGACCAAGGACGGTGTGTCCGTCGCCAAGGAAATCGAACTGAAGGACAAGCTGCAGAACATGGGCGCGCAGATGGTCAAGGAAGTCGCTTCCAAGACCTCCGACAACGCCGGCGACGGCACCACCACCGCTACCGTTCTGGCCCAAGCCATCGTCCGCGAAGGCATGAAATACGTGGCCGCCGGCATGAACCCGATGGACCTCAAGCGCGGTATCGACAAGGCCGTGCTGGCCCTGACCGAAGAGCTCAAGAAGGCTTCCAAGCCCACCACGACTTCGAAAGAAATCGCCCAGGTCGGCTCCATCTCCGCCAACTCCGACGAATCCATCGGCAAGATCATTGCCGACGCAATGGACAAGGTTGGTAAAGAAGGCGTGATCACCGTAGAAGACGGCAAGTCCCTGCAAAATGAACTCGACGTCGTCGAAGGCAYGCAGTTCGACCGCGGCTACCTCTCCCCTTACTTCATCAACAACCCTGAAAAGCAGTCCGCACTGCTGGACAACCCGTTTGTTCTGCTCTACGACAAGAAGATCAGCAACATCCGTGACCTGCTGCCCACCCTGGAGCAAGTCGCCAAGGCCGGCCGTCCGCTGCTGATCATTGCCGAAGAAGTCGAGGGCGAAGCCCTGGCAACTCTGGTGGTGAACACCCTGCGCGGCATCCTGAAGGTTGTGGCTGTGAAGGCCCCTGGCTTCGGCGACCGCCGCAAAGCCATGCTGGAAGACATCGCCTGCCTGACCGGCGGCAAGGTCATCGCTGAAGAAGTCGGCATGTCGCTCGAAAAAGTGACGCTGGCTGACCTCGGTCAGGCCAAGCGCATCGAAGTGGGCAAAGAAAACACCATCATCATCGACGGCTCCGGCGCCGCTGCCGACATCGAAGCACGCGTCAAGCAAGTGCGCGTCCAGATCGAAGAAGCGACCAGCGACTACGACCGTGAAAAACTGCAAGAGCGCGTGGCCAAGCTGGCCGGCGGTGTTGCCGTGATCAAGGTTGGCGCTGCCACCGAAGTCGAAATGAAGGAAAAGAAGGCCCGCGTGGAAGACGCGCTGCACGCTACCCGCGCTGCCGTGGAAGAAGGCATTGTGGCCGGCGGTGGCGTCGCCCTGCTGCGCGCCAAGCAAGCTGCTGGCAAGATCGCCGGCGACAATCCTGACCAGGATGCTGGTATCAAGCTGGTGCTGCGCGCCATCGAAGCCCCCCTGCGCGAAATCGTTTACAACGCAGGCGGCGAAGCCTCTGTGGTGGTCAACGCGGTTCTGGCCGGCAAGGGTAACTACGGCTTCAATGCAGCCAACGACACCTACGGCGACATGATCGAAATGGGTATCCTGGATCCCACGAAGGTCACCCGCACCGCACTGCAGAATGCAGCCTCCGTCGCATCCCTGATGCTGACGACCGAAGCCATGATTGCCGAAGCTCCGAAAGAAGAGTCCGGCGCCGGCGGCGGCATGCCAGGCGGCATGGGTGGAATGGGCGGCATGGGCGACATGGGCATGTAATGCCTGCCTGAGCTTTTCGCTCCATCAAAAAGGGCCGCTTTCGCGGCCCTTTTTTTATTGCTCGTCCACTTTGTACGAAAAACGTTTTCACACAGCATGGCCTTTCGTCTGCGGCGCCACAGTCTCTTCACAAAAACGGGGAGGAAGATGCTGCACGTTGGCGCCTGCCGCTACCATGATTTCTCATGATCCACCGGATGACTTCCCTCGCCCCGTGCGATGGCGCGAATACCGCCGGCACAAACAATGACGCCATAGCAACCCGAACACATCCCGCATTCGCACTTGCCCATGAATCCCTCCCAGAAACTCTTCATAGCGGCCGCCCTGGCGGTTTCTTCCGTATACGGCTTTGCACAACAGGCGGGCACATGGTCCATGTCGGCCGGCGTCACGCGGATTGCGCCTTCCGTGAACAGCGGCAGCCTTTCGGCGCCGTCCGGAACTGGCGTAATTCAGGGCGCGAAAGTCGACGTCAGCAACAGTTCCAGGTTAACGGCCGCCGTAAACTACATGGTCACCGACCACATCAGCCTGCACCTGCCGCTCGGTTTGGGCTTCAGGCATGACGTCAGCGGCGCAGGTGTGCTCGCTGGCGTTGGCACAGTGGCCGACACCCGGGCCTTGCCCATCACGCTGATCGCGCAATACCGGTTTCTTGATGCCGACGCCCGGTTTCGTCCTTATCTGGGTGCGGGCCTCTCCTACGTGAAGTTCTACAAGGAACGCGGCACAGCCCTGCTGACCGCGTTGACCAACCCAGGCGGCCCCGCCACAAGCGTATCCTTCAAGTCGAAATTTGCCCCCGCGTTGCAACTGGGCGGTATTTTCAACCTCGACAAAAAATGGTTTGTAGAAGCCAGCTATACCAAGACTTTCCTGAAAACCCGCGGCACGCTCAGTACCAACCAGACCATCGATGTGGGCCTTGACCCTGATTGCTTCACCTTGCAACTGGGGTACAAGTTTTAATTTCACGCTACAGGACCATCAGGATAATCGGCCAAAACGGTCGTCTGTCTGCCGCCTGAACTCGGTAGGCGTCATGCCCTTGATCTCCAGGAAACGCCGGTTGAAGTTTGCGACATTGTTGAAACCGACCTGATAGCAGATGTCGGTGACGTTGTGGTCGGTCTGCATCAGCAGTTGGCACGC
>NZ_JBFUGX010000565.1:0-2775 GCF_056402675.1 Polaromonas sp. P3_C2
GAAGTAACGCACATAGCGCCGCCCGGCAGCCTGCATCATCTGCGGCAGGCTGTCCGCTGTGGAAGGCGTCGCCAGTAAGTGGAAATGGTTGTCCATCAGCACGTAAGCATGCAGGGCAACGCCGAACTTGCGGGCGCTTTCTTCAAGCAACGCCAAAAACACCTGGTGGTCGGCGGCCGAAGAAAAGACAGTTTGCCGGTTATTCCCCCGCTGGATGATGTGGTGCGGGTAACCGGGGAGCGTCAGCCRGGGAAGACGGGCCATGGGATGCAATGCCTGAAGTTTGCGTCATGATATTTGATCTGACCCTGATTTCCTGCTCCGCACTGAGTTCATTGGGCGCCGTTGAAACGACGGGAAAGAAGACGCTTAACGGACAACTTTGCCGTCAGGCGTGATGGTGACCAGGTCAATCGCACGCACCGATTCGTATTTCTTGGGGCGCAGGTTCACACGAAAGCCGCCCACGTCGTAGTCCGTCATGGTTTCAAACGCCTTTTGCAGACCTGCCCTGTCGGGTTTGCCGCTGCCGGCCGCACTGCGGCGTACGCCTTCGGCAAAAGTACGGGCAGCAATATAACCCTCCACACTCTCGTAACTCGGCGTCTGGTCCGTCTGGTTCAGTACATCCAGGTATTCCTTGATGATGGGCGTACCCGTGCTGCGTGGCGACGGCACCACCTGCGAGATCACCACACCGCCTATCTCCTTGCCCAAGGCACTGAACAGCGGATCGATACCCACGACGGAGAAATTGAGGAACTGCCCGCTGAAGCCGGCCTGGCGCATCTTGCGGATGAACGCTGCCGATGAATTGAACAGGCTGACCTGGATCACGGCCTGAGGTTGCGCCTTCATCAGCTGCGCCACTGCGGCATCGACCTTGTCGCTGTTGACCGGCGACAGGGCGCTGCCAACGATGGCCGGGCGCTTCAGGTCGATCAGGGCCTGGTTCACCGCTGCAAGGCCGCCCCGCCCCATGGCGTCATCTTCGGCAAATACACCGATACGGTCCTGGTTGAGGGTGGCACAGTGGCGCGCAATTTTGTAGGCCTCATCGGCCAGCGCCGGACGCACATGAAATATGTTTGCCAGCGCAGGATCATGCAATGCGTCCGACGCCGCAAAAGGTGCGAAAAAGAGCGCCCCGGATGCCTTGGAAGCGGCAAACGCGGCATCACAGCTGGCTGTACCGGCAAAGCCGAACAGCGCATCGACGCCTTCGTCGATCAACTGCTTGGCATTGGCGGCAGCCTTGGCCGGGTTGTAGCCGTCGTCGAGTGTCTTGACTTCTATCTTGTGGCCGCCGGCACCGCCCTTTGCATTGATGGCATCGAAATAAATCTTTGCTCCATTCAGATACGCCAGACCGATCTGGTCGGCTGCACCTGTCAGGGGAACCGATTGGCCAAGAAGAATCTTGCGGCTGGTTTTGCTTTGAGCCCAGAGCGCAGGGCTTGCTACCGCAGCGCCCGCGGAAACCCCACGCAGAATTAGTTGACGTCGATTGAAACCCATGAGAACACCTTTTGAGAGACGAAATAGCCAAAGCAGGTTTGATGCCCGTACCTCAGCATGCGCTCAATATTCCGAAGAAATGTCACAAATTGTGCGCAGACCCTCAGCGTAATCGGTGCAACCCTCAAAAACCACCGTGGAAATGCCAACACGTCATAAGCCTATGCGCATGGGGCGCCAACATACGCCCGTTCAAGTGCGTTGGCGGGCAGATCCAGGCAGACGATCAAGCAAGATCGCCAACACGAGGGCGATGGCGCAGCCGGCCGTCGCAAGCCAACCCGTCCATTGCCATCCTCCCGCAGTACTGGCCACCCAGGCAACCAGCGGAGGACCGGCAAATTGCCCCAACGCCGACCACTGCTGGACCCAGCCAACGGTGGTCGACACGGCATCACGGCGGGGCGCAAGCTGGATGGCCAGGCTAAACAGCGTTGCGGGGATCAGGCCACCCACCATCGAGAAGACCAGTATGGCCACGTACTGTATTTCCGGGCGCAGTTGCACGGCAAATGCGAGCTGTGCGCCTCCAGCCATCGACAGGAAGCCTGCCCCAAGCAGAACCACCGGTCGTACACCACGCTCCAGCAGCCTGCCTGCCGCGACGTTGCCGATGATATTGACGGCAGCAGCAAGCGCCGTAAGCCATGCCACCCACACACCGCTCACGCCAGCCTGGGTGTAGATGGACGGCAGGAAACCGACCACAGCAAGCCACTGTCCCGAGTACATCGCAAAAGCAACAGCCATGTACCAGGCTGCGCGCGACCGCAGCGTCGCGCGGACAATATCTCCGCCACGGAAATGAGGAGCCGGCGATTGCCGGGGGGAGATGCCATCATGCAGATGCCCCTGTGCAGGAACTTGCCACGCGACCAGCAAAGCCAGCACTGCGGCCAGCGCGGCCAGAAGCCACCACAAGATTCGCCAACCCCAGTCAGGTGCGGCCAGGCCGATGATCATGGGGCCTCCCAGCAAGGCCAGAGAGGCGCCCAGCGGCATGTAGGCGCCCCATACTCCCAGCATGCCATTGAGCCGCTCTTGTGGCACCAGCTGGCGGATCAGGGCTGGGGCCGGTAACACCACCCAGAGGAATCCCAGCCCTTCGAATACACGTGCGGCGAGYAGCCAATGCACATCGGGAGACACGCCGCCCAACAGACCGGCACCGGACAACACCAGCAACCCGGCCACCATGCTGCGCTTGAGGCCGGCACGCTGCACAACAAGCCCGATGAGCAGCCCGAGCACCATACC
>NZ_JBFUGX010000566.1:0-2769 GCF_056402675.1 Polaromonas sp. P3_C2
ATGTATCGCTCAGGCTGGGGTAGCAAAGAGGGGCAAGAAGGGGTCTTGGGCCTGAGACTGAGGCGTACGTTCTTTGACTCGCTTCTCGCCGCCGCCGTGCCTTCCATGTTCGACAGCGAGGTCTATGCGAACCCACAGGAATGGCAAGCCGCCGTTGCGACTTCGAATGTCAGGCGCCAGTGGGATCCAGACCACGCACCATCGGGCGCGAACCTCACCCGCCGGGCCATACAGCTCGGTTTGCGCGGGGAGGCCTTACGCGCGCTGGCCACGACCGAGCTGCTGGAGGTGATCGACATGAGCAGCTTCGTCGCATCGCAGCGCCTGCAAGCCACGGATGATGATCCCAACCTGCAAGTGCCGGTCGAGACGGTGTACATCGAGCGGGCCGCATAGGCCATCCCCTTAGCTACGGGGGCTGAAGGTCCTCGGAAAATACATCACTGCACGCCTGTCTTTCAGGCGGTAGCCCATGGCAGGCCTGGGCGATCCTACGTCGAGAAAGCCTTCCTCCTTCAGAAAGTCCGCCGCCAGCGCGCGAGTCCGGAACCCGCTTTTGTCGATGGACCGCCCCAACACCACCTCATACATTTTCTGCAATTGCGGCAGCGTGAACGGTTCCGGCAAGAGGAAAGCCGGCAGCGAGGTGTATTCCACCTTGCTTCGCAGGCGCTCCAGCGCAGCTTGCAAGATGTCGCTGTGGTCAAACGCCAGCCGCTTACGGGGCGACAACTCATCTACCGGATGCCATTTGGCCGGCTTGGCTTCATCCTGAACCAGTTGCACAGAGTCGGCGGGCAATAGCGCAAAGTAAGCATGCGTCGCCGACCAGCCGCGCGGATCACGCGTTTTGCCGCCCCAACTGCCCAACTGTTCCAGATAGGGGCTCTTGACGCCGGTCTTGTCGAGCAGCTTGCGCCTGGCGCAGGCCTCCAGCGAGTCGTCCTTGTCAACATCCACAAAACCGCCAGGGAGGGCCCAGGCGTCCGGGAACGGCTCTTCCGGCCCCACGGGCCGTTTAACCAAAAGGACCTGCAAGTGTTCGTCCAGCACGGTGAAGATCACYAYGTCGACCGTSGTCAGCGGTTTTTCAAAGTYCAGGTGTTTSGGTTTGGYSGCCATTTTTTTTCTCCCGTTTGACAAAYYTGAATTARGTTGTATTATGCAACTCATAAATAGGTTGTTCAATACAACCTATCGAACAATTAACCACAAGGAGAAAGCACCATGTTAGGCATCCGGTTCATCAAGTCCCAGCCCACGGTTCACCTGATTCAGTTCAAAAGGGGGAAAGTGATCCGGGAAGGCGCAGGCCAGTCCTTTTATTACTACGCGCCCACCTCTACCGTGGTGGCGGTGCCCGTGGCCAGCGCCCACCACCCCTTCATGCTGACCCTGGTGACCTCCGACTTCCAGAACGTCACGGTGCAGGGGCAGGTCACCTACCAGGTCAAAACGCCGCAGCTGACGGCTCGCCTGATGGACTTCTCGTTGAAAGCCAACGGCCAGGGTTATGCATCGGACGACCCACTCAAGCTGGGCGACCGTGTCGGCATGCAGGTACAGGTCATCATCCAGCAAAAAGTCCAGGCACTGGCGCTCAAGGAAGCCCTGCTCTCCTCCGCCGAGATCGCCCGGCATGCCGAAGCCAGCCTGGGCGCGCAGCCMGAGATCGCGGCCTTGGGCCTGCAGGTCCTGGGGGTGTCCATCCTGGCCATCAAGCCGACCCCTGACATCGCCCGGGCTCTGGAAGCCGAATCGCGCGAGGCCAACCTCAAGGCTGCGGACGACGCCATCTACCTGCGCCGCATGGCCGCGGTCCAGAACGAGCGCTCTATCCGCGAAAACGAACTGGACACCGAAGTTGCCGTGGAAGACAAACGCAGCCAGATCGAGGACGCCAAGATGGCCGCCAAGGCATCGGTGATGCGCAAGGAAAACGCCCTGCGTACCGAGCAGATGGATTCGGACGTGGCCCTCGAAGAGAAACGCAAGCTTTACGTCAACGGCCAGGCCGCCAACTCGCGCACACTGGCCGAGGCAGAAGCGGCCCGGCTGGACGCCATCATGAAGACCTTCCAGGCGGTAGATCCCCGCACCATCCAGGCACTGGCTTCGGCTGGCATGGACCCAGCCCAGCTGATCGCCCAGGCCTTTGGCGGCATCGCCGACAAGGCCGAGAAGATCGGCCAGTTGAACATGTCGCCCGAACTGCTCAACTCGCTGCTGGCAGGCGCGAACGCCGGTACCCGGAAATAAGYAGAAACAGGAAAGGACAAAAACATGTCTGCAGCCGAGAACCGCAAGGTGGTGTTGGTCACGCGCCAGACCCGGCTCGAAGAGCTGGTGGCGCGCTATCAGACCCTGGGCCAGGCTCAGTTTTACCTGGAACACCTGGGCGCCGACTTCACCGACTACCTGCGCGAGAACGAGGCCTATGCCTCCAGCCTGCGGGTGGTCGCGGAAACCTTGCAGGCCTGGGGCCGCTACCAGATCATCGACAGGGCGCACCTGAGCAACTACATCTTCGCGGCCGACGACATCGTGGTGACGCTGGGCCAGGACGGCATGGTGGCCAACACCCTGAAGTACCTGAACGGCCAGCCGCTGGTCGGCGTCAACCCGGAGCCCAAACGCTGGGACGGCGTGCTGCTTCCGTTTGAGCCCTCACAGCTGGCATCAGTGCTGCCCGGGGTGGCGAGGGGCAGCCGCGCGACCTCGCTGGTGACCATGGCGGAGGCCAGGCTGTCCGACGGGCAGGTGCTGATG
>NZ_JBFUGX010000567.1:0-2767 GCF_056402675.1 Polaromonas sp. P3_C2
AGTCCAGGGTGGAGGGCGTATCGATAGCGGCTGCCCTGGTGGGCTTGCAGTGCGGGCTGGACGAAGCCGCAGTGAATGCGCTGCTTGATGTGAACGAACACCTGTCTTTTGGTGCGCGCGAGGTGGACGCATCGCGCAGGCCGCCGCCTGCCGCCGGGGGCCTGGCAACGCAATCCGTATCCGTTTAACCAACCCGAGGGGGATTTATGACCAGAGCCATCTGCATTGCCTTCATGCTCGCCTTCTGCGCTGCGTCTGCGTGCGCTCAGGAGGCCTATCCCACCAAACCGGTCACCCTGATCGTGCCCTTTGCGGCCGGGGGGCCCATGGACAAACTGGCCAGGGAGCTTGCCGTGCCCATGCAGGCCCAGCTGCGCCAGCCTGTGGTTATCCAGAATCTGTCCGGCGCCGGCGGTAACCTCGGCACGGTCATCGCCATGCGGGCTCCAGCCGATGGTCACACGCTGCTGATGGGGCACATCGGCATGGCGACTTCACCGGCGCTGTACCGGAACCTGGGCTTCAAGCCGGATGTGGATTTCGCGCCGCTGGGAGTGGTGGTCGACACGCCTCTGGTGCTGGTTGCGCGGCCGCAGGTGCCCGTGGACTCCTTGGTGAGCCTCATCCGCTGGATGGCCCGGCAGCCGCAGGTGAGGCTGGCGCACGCCGGTGTGGGCTCGTCATCGCACCTGTGCGGCTTGCTGCTCCAGTCTTCATTGAAAGTCAGCATTACGACCGTGCCCTACCGTGGCAGTGCGCCCGCAGTGGCGGACCTGCTTGGCGGGCATGTGGACATGATCTGTGACCCCACCCCTACGACGGTCGGCCATATCCAGGCCGGCAAGCTCAAGGCAATTGCCGTGACCTCCGCCAAACCCCTGACCGGCACGTCGCTCGCCGCCGTTCCGACCATGGCACGGTTCGGTATTTCGGGTGTCGAGCTGAGCATCTGGTTTGCCCTTTATGCGCCGAAGGACACGCCACCGCACATCCAGCAACGGCTCAATGATGTGCTGCGGACGGCCATGAAAACACCTGCCTTCAGGCAGGCGCAAATTGCCTCAGGCATACAGGTCGTGGAGGATGACCGTGCCACGCTGGCCGGGCACCGCAGCTTTCTGGGCAACGAAATTGCCCGGTGGGGGCCCATCATCAAGGCGGCCGGTGTTTATGCCGACTAGCTGTTCGTGCTGTCCCATGCATGCGGCGACGCTGCAGGGATTAAGTCAGTCTCTCGGTAATAGATGGTTAAGTATTGTTTTTGTATGAAACGCTAGTTTAGTATTGATATTTGTTGTTTGATTAGATAAAATACTATCGTTTTAACAAGAAACGATATTTTTCTATCTATGAAAACATTGTCTGAAGTTGCAGCCAACCTGGAAAGCCAGCGCCAGCGCCTGGGGCTGGATTACCAGGCCGTTGCCGAAAGCACGGGGCTGACGCCTTTGTCGGTGCGCAGCGTTTTGCAAGGCAAGACGGCGCCACGCGTGACCACGCTGATGGCCATTGCCGACCAGCTTGGGCTGGAGGTGCTGCTGCTGCCCAAGGTGGTGGCTGCAGGGCTGCAGGCGCAAGCCGCCGAAGGGCCGGCGCCGGCCTTGTCGCGGGTGGACCGCATCGTGGCCGAAACTTCCCAGCTCGCTGGGGCAAACATCAAGAACGTCAGGCCCTAATCCATGAACGTTCTGGCGCTCGATATTTATATCGGCACCTTGCGTGCCGGCCTGCTGTTCCAGTACGGCACGGGCAGCAGCGCGCTCACACGTTTCATTCCAGACGAGGTTTTTTGGTCCAACCCGGATTCGCCGGTGTTCTCCTGGGCTGCCACCGACGAYGACCCACAGCGCCGGGAGATTTTCTGGCGCAGTTATGTGAACACGCCATTCTTCAATGCCGAAGGCGGGCGCCTGCCGGCCTTCTTCCAGAACCTGCTGCCCGAAGGGCCGCTGCGCCGCCACCTGGAGCAGTTGCGCGGTTGCGGGCCGAACGACCATTTCGACATGCTGGCTGCCTGCGGCACAGACTTGCCGGGCAATGTGTATGCCTATCCCGCGCACCTTGATGCCGATGCGCTGGCAGGGGTGGTGACACAGCACAACGATGCGCTCGAAATGTCCGTCACGGCCGATCCTTTGCCCGACGCGACATCGCTGTCGGGCGTTCAGCCCAAGCTGGCGCTGGTGCAGCAGCCGGGTCGCTACGTGGCGCGCACCCGCGACGCGCAAGGCATCCACATCATCGCCAAGCTGCCCACAGCCGAATTTGCCCTGTTGCCCGAAGTGGAAGAGCTTTCCCTGCGGCTTGCGCGGGCAGCCGGCGTGAACGTGTGCCAGGCCTGGCTGGCGCCCATGGACGAGATCGTCGCCGAGCAACCCTTTGTACTTGGCGAAAGCCGGCATTTCCTCGCCGTCAAGCGCTTTGACCGCGGGCCTGAGGGCCACATTCATTGCGAAGACTTTGCGCAGATCCTGCGCATCCAGCCGGAAGAAAAATACACGCATCCCGCTGCAACCTACGCCGCCATGGCCCGGACGTTGCGTGAAGGCATGAGCCTGGAGGCGCACCTGGGTGAGGGCGCTGCAGAAGAATTGATCCGCCGCGTGATGGTCAATGAAATGCTCGGCAACTATGACGCCCACGTCAAAAACTTCGGTGTGGTGTACCCGGGTGGCCGCACGCCCGAGCTGTCTCCGGCCTACGACGTGGTGGCGTACGCGGCCTACCTGGGCGGCAGGGGCCACGCGCTGCGCTTTGTGCCCGGTGG
>NZ_JBFUGX010000568.1:0-2764 GCF_056402675.1 Polaromonas sp. P3_C2
CTGGCGGGCTGCGCGCTGAGCCAGGTGGGCAACGTGGGGCCGGACCTGGGCCAGGGCTACATCGTGGATTCGTTCATGGTGGTGGTGCTGGGCGGCGTGGGCCAGCTGGCGGGCACGGTGTATGCCGCGATGGGCCTGGGCATTCTCAACAAATTCCTCGAAGGCTGGACGGGCGCCGTGCTGGCCAAGATTGCCGTGCTGGTGTTCATCATCATCTTCATCCAGAAGCGGCCGCAGGGCATCTTCGCGATGAAGGGCCGCAGTGCGGAGGCCTGAGATGACGGCCACCATGACCCCGATGCCAACTATCGTGCACCTTCCGGCCAAGGGCCCACTGCTTACGCGCGGCGGCTGGAGCGCCTTCATGATGGCACTGATCGCCGTCTGCGCCATTGCGCCCATCCTCAACCTGTGGGTGCCCGAGGGCAGCGTGTTCCACATGAGCACCTACGCCGTGGCGCTGCTCGGCAAGATCATGTGCTACGCCATCTGCGCGTTGGCCATGGACTTGATCTGGGGCTACACCGGCATCCTCTCGCTGGGGCATGGCGTGTTCTTTGCACTGGGCGGCTACGCCATGGGCATGTACCTCATGCGCCAGATTGGCCGCGACGGCAATTACAAAAGCGACCTGCCCGACTTCATGGTGTTCCTTGACTGGAAGACCTTGCCCTGGCACTGGACTTTCAGCGACAGCTTTGCCGCCACCCTGTTTTTGATTGTGGCGGTGCCGGGCATCATTGCCTTTGTGTTTGGCTTCTTTGCCTTCCGCTCGCGCATCAAGGGCGTTTACTTTTCCATCATCACCCAGGCCATGACGTTTGCGGCCATGCTGCTGTTCTTTCGCAATGAAACCGGTTTTGGCGGCAACAACGGCTTTACCGACTTCAAACGCATTCTCAACATCCCGATCGCCACGCCGTCGATGCGCATGACGCTGTTCATCATGACGGGCCTTACGCTGCTCGGCTTCTTTTTGTTTGCCAAATGGCTGGTGGGCAGCAAATTTGGCCGTGTGCTGCAGGCCATTCGTGACGCCGAAACGCGTGTGATGTTCTCCGGCTACAGCCCGCTGGGCTACAAGCTCACGATCTGGGTGATTTCGGCCATCATGTGCGGTGTGGCCGGTGCCTTGTATGTGCCGCAGGTCGGCATCATCAACCCGAGCGAAATGAGCCCGGCCAACTCGATTGAAATTGCCATCTGGGCCGCAGTGGGCGGGCGCGCCAGTTTGATCGGGCCGATTGTGGGTGCCTTTATCGTCAACGGCGCCAAGAGCTGGCTCACGGTGGCGTATCCCGAATTCTGGCTGTACTTTCTGGGGGCACTTTTCATCAGCGTCACGCTGTTCCTGCCTGACGGCGTGGTGGGCCTGGTCAAGAAGCTTCGTAAAGGGGGTGGCAAATGACTCCCGATCTGCTCGAACAAGGCGCACGCCGCATTGAAGAACGCCTGGCCGCACTGGATGCCGGCAAAGCCAATACCGAATCCGGTGGTCGCAGTGCCAGCGGCCGCCGTATTGCTCATGCCACCGGCGAGGTAGACGTTACCCACGGTCGTATCCTGTACCTGGAAGATGTGAGCGTCAGCTTCGACGGCTTCAAGGCCATCAACAAGCTGAGCCTGGACATTGCGCCCGGCGAGCTGCGCTGCATCATCGGCCCCAATGGCGCCGGCAAGACAACCATGATGGATATCATCACCGGCAAGACCCGGCCCGATGAAGGCACGGTGTTTTTCGGCAGCACGATTGACCTGCTGCGCCACAAGGAAGCCGAAATCGCCCAGCTGGGGATAGGCCGCAAGTTCCAGAAGCCCACGGTGTTTGAGCAGCTCACCGTGTTTGAAAACCTGGAGCTCGCGCTCAAGACCAACAAGGGCGTGAAGCATTCGATGTTCTTCAAGCTCGATTCAACACAAAGCGACAGGCTGGCCGAGATCCTGGTGACGATTCACCTGGCAGACAGTGTGGGCCGTATGGCCGGCAACCTGAGCCATGGGCAAAAGCAGTGGCTGGAGATCGGCATGCTGTTGATGCAGGACCCGAAGCTGCTGCTGCTCGACGAGCCGGTGGCTGGCATGACCGATGAAGAAACGGCACGCACGGCAGAGCTGTTCTTGACACTCAAGGGCAAGCATTCGCTGATGGTGGTGGAGCATGACATGAGCTTTATCAAGACGATTTCGGAGATCGTGACCGTGCTGTGTGATGGGTCTGTGTTGGCGCAGGGGACGCTTGATCAGGTTCAGGCGGATGAGCGGGTTATTGAGGTGTATCTTGGCCGGTGAGGTTTTTTCTTCACCGGTTCTTGCTCCGGCTACGTGCTCTTTGCTGAGGGTAGTTGGCCGGGGGTTGCCCGGCGGCAACTCACTTTTCTTTTGCTTCGCCAAAAGCAAAGTAAGCAAAAGAAAAGGCGACCCTGCTGTCTGCGTCCCTTCGCTTCGCTACGGGCAACCTGCGGTGCTCGGACCAGACGGGGTCTCGCTCGAACTCGCTTCGCTCAGACAATCGCGATCCCTGATCCGCCTGAACCTGCGCTCCTCGGCGCATACASAAGGGGGTGGRGASAGGAATACCAAAACCGAATACCCAAACTGCCAAAGACAGAACCCCGAAGACCGCAAGAAACAAGGACTCGCCGTGGCGAGTCCTTGTTGGTATTTGTCTTTTGTTTTCGGCCTTCAGTCCCCGCTCCCGATTGGCCCTTGTGGATGCGCCGAGGAGCGCAGGGCCAGACGGATCAGGGCAAAAACTTGTTTGAGC
>NZ_JBFUGX010000569.1:0-2746 GCF_056402675.1 Polaromonas sp. P3_C2
ACTCTGCGTAGTACCAAACGCAGCAACCAATGAAGGCCATCCATGCAATGAAAAGACCGCCGGCAAATACGGCCATATGGATAGTCTTTGCTACGCCATCAGCCGCAGCCTTGTTCGATGAAACCATGGCAACCAAAATCAGTGCCAACAGTATTGCGATTACCCAGCCCATCGCGCCTCCCTATTTGTCTTGTAGTGTCGGATACTACATTTTTTGAGGTGAAGATGGGCCATAGGCCGTTTGACCAGACTATTTGCTGCTACGCGTCCTCAAGAGTCTTTGTTCAAYGCCGCCCGCAACTTATCCTTCTTGCTCGGCCGCTTCCCCTTGATACCACCGGTTCCCGCAGGGTCCACGGGATTCGGCGACAACACCTCCACAGGCTCAAACCCCACCACTTGCTCGCGCGCCACCTTGATGCCCTGGCGCTTTTCGATCAGTTTGAAGTGCGCTTCGGTGGCAGCACTCACAAAACTCACCGCCAAACCTGACTCACCCGCACGCCCAGTACGGCCTATGCGGTGGGTGTAGTCGGTGGCTGATCGGGGCAGGTCGTAGTTCACGACTACGGGCATTTGCGCGATGTCGATGCCGCGGGCGGCGACGTCGGTGGCCACGACCACTTGCACGGCCTTGATCTTGAAGTCTTGCAGCACTTGCGTGCGTTTGCCCTGGCTGAGCTCGCCGTGGAAAGGTTCGGCTTCTATGTCTACTTTGCGCAGTTTGTCGGCGACGATTTCGGCGGCGTGTTTGGTGGCGACGAAGACGAGGACGCGCTCCCATTTTTCGGTTTGCACCAGATGGCGCAGCAGTTGGGTGCGGCGGGGTGCGTCGACTTCGATGGCGCGTTGGGTGATGTCGGGTATGGCTTGCTCTACCGGTGCGACTTCTACGCGTAGCGGGTTGCGCAGCAGGCTGGACGCCAGCGCTTCGATGGCGGGCGGGAAGGTGGCTGAGAAGAACAGCGTCTGGCGTTTAGCGGGCAGCAGGGCCAGGATGCGATTCAGTTCTTCGCCAAAGCCGAGATCGAGCAGGCGGTCGGCTTCGTCGAGTACCAGCGTGCCGGTGTTGGTCAGCGTCAGGGCGTTATGGTCGATCAGGTCAAGCAGGCGGCCGGGCGTGGCGACGAAGATGTCGGCGCCGCCGCGAAGGTTCATCATCTGCGGGTTGATGGAGACGCCGCCGAACACGACCGCGACTTTCACGCGCTGCGGCAGATATTTGGCAAACCCGACGATGGCTTCACCGACTTGCGCGGCCAGCTCACGTGTGGGCACCAGGATGAGGGCGCGCACCGGCCGGTGCTGGCGTTCTGTAGGCACCGGTGYGTTGACCAGTTGCTGCAGCAGCGGCAGCGAAAACGCCGCCGTCTTGCCCGAACCCGTCTGTGCCGAGCCCAGTACGTCGCGCCCTTCCAGAATGGCGGGGATGGCGGCTGACTGGATGGCGGTCGGGGCGGTATAGCCCTGTTCCTCCATCGCGCGCAAGAGTGCGGGCAGCAGTGCGGGCGAAAAGCCCAGTGAGGAAAATGGCATGGGTGGGTGTGGAGGAGGGTGAGAGAGAGGGCGGAGAGCAAGCGCGTGGGGCGGTTTTGCGTTGCCACTTGAAGCCGCAAGTTTAAGCCTCGAGCCTTTGGCGAGGCCCAGGGCGGGTGGCACGAGGCTGCACACCGCTTTGCACCGATCAAGCCCGCAAGCTGCTTGCTATCAAAAGTAGAGCTAGAAGCCAATGACCTGCCTGGGCTGGAGGCCTTTTTTGCTTAATATTTTGGGCGAGAGCCGCCAAACCCCGAGAAACTCATGGTTGAGGCTGCCTGGCCGGCGCCAGAAACAGCAGCGCGCACGCCGACGCCCCCAGCGCACACAGCACACAGCCCAGCACCACCCAGCGAAACGCGTTGATCAGCACTTCGGGCGCCGCCGCCTGCACCGGCCCCTGCAGGCTGACGGCAAACACCACACCCAGCACCGCGACGGCCAGCAGGCCGGCGACGCGCGCCACGGCGTTGTTGATGCCTGAGGCAATACCGGCGTGGGCGGTTGGCACGGCGTTCATGACGGTGGTGGTCAGCGGCGCGACGGCAATCGTCATGCCAAGGCCCAGCACCACCATGGCCGGGAAGAAGCCCGCCCAGTAAGACCAGCCCACGCCGGGCAGCGCCAGCAGCGCAAAGCCGGCGGCCGCCACGGCCGGTCCGGCCATCAGCATGCGCCGCGCGCCAAATCGCTCCGTCAGCTTGGCGGTGCTGGACGATAAAAAGCCCAGCAGCAGCGACAGCGGCAGCAGCGTAGCGCCCGCGGCGGTGGCGGAGTATTTAAAGGCGCCTATCAATACAAAGGGCAGAAAAAACAACGCACCGCTGAGCGCAAAGTACAGCAGCAGCGTGAGCAAATTGGTGCCCACAAAGTCGCGCGACTTGAAGAGGCCCAGCGGCATCATGGGGGCGTGCGTGCGGGCTTGCACAACGACGAACGCCACCAGCAGCGCTGCGCCCAGCGCGATACAGCCCAGCACAGCGGCCGCGTTCCAGCCGCGCTCGGGCGCCAGCGTGAGTCCGTAGGTGAGTGCGCCCAGCCCGCCGGCCACCAGCAGCACGCCCGGCCAGTCCAACTGCTGCGGCGCGTCCGGGTCGCAGCTGTCGGGCACGGCATAGAGAGCCAGCCACACGGTGGCCACCGCCATGGGCACATTCAAAAAGAAGATGGCCCGCCACGACACCGCATCGACCAGCC
The DNA here is from genome assembly GCF_056402675.1 of Polaromonas sp. P3_C2. Lineage (NCBI taxonomy): Bacteria > Pseudomonadati > Pseudomonadota > Betaproteobacteria > Burkholderiales > Comamonadaceae > Polaromonas > Polaromonas sp. P3_C2. The sequence continues at coordinate 2,734 of NZ_JBFUGX010000569.1, forward strand.
AGCCGCCCAGCAC
>NZ_JBFUGX010000570.1:0-2729 GCF_056402675.1 Polaromonas sp. P3_C2
GTGTAGGAGTCGGAGGGTGGCGAGGAAACCATGCCCCGCGCCTTCAGGTAACCCACTGCACCCTTGATGTATCCAAGCTTCCAGTAAAGATTCTCGCCAGTCGCCAGCTTGACGTTGAGATCCAGCCCCATCGAATCGGCAAAGGCCAGGAACGCCGGGATTTCCTCCTCGCCGTGCGTTCGCAGGTCGAGCAAAGCCGGCACGCCGTTGGCGTTCAACGCGGATGGATCTGCACCATGTTCCATCAGCAGTTTGCAGGCATCCTGGTGCCGGTAAACGATGGCGTAGTGCAGTGGCGTTTGCCCGGCCGCGTTTCGGAGTGTGAGGTCTGCTCCAGCCTTGACCAGCATCTCGATGACATCAAACGATTTGTTGTTGATGGCAAGATGCAGCGGCGTTCTGAACCCGTCCTCTTTGATTCGTTTGTCGGGCGTCTGGACGTTCACATCCACGCCTGCTGCAATCAACAGCTTGACGATGGGCTTCTTGTCATGCAGCACGGCCAGATGGATGGGGTACACACCGGGCCGTACTTCCTGGTTCGGACTGATGCCTTTGGCCAGAAGCCGTTTGATCTCCGCCGACTTGCCTTTTTCCAATGCCGTGAGGAACGCAAAGTCGTCATCGAACTCGGCCACGGCGGCCACAAACTCCGCCTCTTTCGCCTTGGCCTTGCCGATTCGAACCAGCTTGGTGACACTGCCCGTGCGGCTGTCGTCAATGCTGGCGCGCAGGTGTGTGGCGCCCAATTCGATCAGTTCGCTCAGCAGCGTCTGGCTGTCCAGGCCCAGCTCCATGAATCGCAATTCCAGGCGTCGGCCAAAACGTTCCACGCGCTCGACGCGAATCCGTTCATCTGCATTCGCCTGAACGCAGCGCAAACCCAACGCCCCGAGGGCCTGGCTGGCCATATCCCACGCATCACCGGAAGCAGGCTTGAAAGCTTCCAGCCAGCGCTGACTGATGGCGTTGTCTTCAAAACAGAGGGTGGCAATCGTTCTTACTTCGGACATGGGGTCCTATTTACGTTCATCTTGCTGTGATACAGGGCATTTGGAGTTTCCTGCGTTTTATGGAAGCTGGTGGGGTTGGGAACTGCGAGCTGGGCCTGGGGCAGTTGATCAGGTCCATCAAAGTCGCGCAGTGCTCCTCTACTTGATGCACGCCGTGAAGTGGTTGTTGCTGTTGGACATGCATTGGTAGAAGGCGCGGTCCCTGCCCATGGCGGACTGGCAACTGGTCAGATTGGTCTCTGCCTTGGCGCGACGAAGCCTGGCGGCGTTGTTGTCGTAGTTGGCCTGGGTGATGTAGCCGGTTTTCAGGTTCTTGGCGCTCACCTCCAGCGCCGTATCCGCCTGGTCCTGCGCATTCCTGACCGCGCTGGCGCAGTCCAGCGGCACCTCCCTGGGGTCTGCTTTCTGCAGGGCTTTCTCCATCCCTTTTRCCAGGTCCTGTACGTTCTTGGGGATCTTCTTGGTGCCGTCGGCGTTGTATTCTGTGGCGCGCACCTTGCCGTTGTTGTCGCCGCCAAAGCCGCTGTTGCTGTGCAGCTTCAGTGGCTCGACGCCCTTTTCGGTGACGGGCGGCTGCGCGCCGTAGTGGGTCCGGCCCTCGGCATCCACCCATTTGTAGACGCCCTGGGCGTGGCCCGGAGAAGTGACGATCAGCAGAGCCAGGCTCATACCGAGAAATTGAGGGCTGATTTGCAAGCGCATGGTGGGGTTCAAGATAAAAAGCAGAAATTCACCGGGAAAAGTCGTAGCGGAGCGGGGGTGGGGTTGACTGGCGCAACGCCTTGCTAGGTTTCAGCGGGTTCAGCCACCAGGTTTTCGAGTTTCTGCCGCAACCGCTTCATGCCAATTTCCGCCCTTTTGTGCATGACGCTTTTGAATAAATGCAGGAGCGTGGCTTTGAATAGCAAGCTGTCGTTGCGACTGAGCATGCGCCATGTAACGCTGCAGGAATCAGCACCCGTTGCCTGAAATAGCATCTCCATTCTTGGCATCAAAGGCGAGAACTCGCCCTCTGTAATGAATACCTTGTTGGATTGGGCATCTTTGACCCTGATTTTGATTTTTCTTTTGCCCCTGAGAGGGACGGCGACCGTTTCCAGATATTCCTTGCCGCGCTGGGCGTGCTCAAGCGTGTTGGCTGATTCTATGAATAGAACGCCCGGAAACCACTCGGCAAAATGCTCGAGATTTGTCGCGTACAGGTATGTGGCCTCGACGGATCTGGCGATGGTTGCGGTCTGTTCAGTGAGTAGCTGCAATGCAATTTCCAATTTTCAGAACCAGCGAGGCCAAACTTGGCGCCGTGACTGGACGCCTTTGTTCGCCAAGCAAACAAAAGCCTCGGATATTACGGAAATATGGAGGTGCGGTCTTGAATCAAAACGACATGTGCGGCGCATCTTGTGGCACTGGGTGCACAAGAAGTACGGGCGCCTGTACACACCTGTGGGCAGGGCCCCGGGGCTATCAACGCGCCTTCAGCGCCTGCCTCAACCGGTAGGGCCAATAAGACTCCTGGGTTTCAATGGCGCGTTGCAGATCCGTTGGACTCAGACCCGAGTAGCGTTTCACTTCCCGGCACAAGTGCGCCTGGTCGGAGAATCCCATTGCATCGGCGACATCCACCAAAGACGAGCCGCCAAACGCGCTGGCGCCGTGTCCACGCGTCAATGTCGACTCCATGCGTACCAGCCCGCGGATCGAACGCATGGGAAG
>NZ_JBFUGX010000571.1:0-2729 GCF_056402675.1 Polaromonas sp. P3_C2
GCGTCTGGCCGCCGTACTGGACGATCACGCCCAACGGTTTTTCCTTGTCGACAATTTCGAGCACGTCTTCGAGCGTCAGCGATTCGAAATAGAGGCGGTCCGAGGTGTCGTAGTCGGTCGAGACGGTTTCAGGGTTGCAGTTGACCATGATGGTCTCGTAGCCGTCTTCGCGCATGGCCAACGCCGCGTGCACGCAGCAGTAGTCAAACTCGATGCCCTGCCCGATGCGGTTGGGCCCGCCGCCSAGGACCATGATTTTTTTCTTGTCGGTCGGAGCGGCTTCGCACTCGCTGCCTTCGGCCTCATAGGTCGAATACATGTAGGCGGTGTTGGTGGCAAACTCGGCGGCACAGGTGTCCACGCGCTTGTAGACCGGACGCACGCCCAGCGCACGGCGCTTTTCGCGAATGGCCGTGTCGGTGGTCTTGAGCTGCTTGGCCAGTCGGCGGTCGGAGAAGCCTTTTTGCTTCAGCGCACGCAGCGTGACGGCGTCGATCTTGTCGAGCGAGGTGGTTTCGAGTTCAAGTTCTATCTTGACGATCTGCTCGATCTGCACGAGAAACCACGGGTCGATCTTGGTGAGCGCAAAGACTTCATCGACGCTCATGCCCAGCGCAAACGCGTCACCCACATACCAGATGCGGTCGGGGCCGGGCGCGCCGAGTTCTTTCTCAAGCACTTCACGGTCTTGCGTCTTCTCGTTCATGCCGTCGACGCCGACTTCCAGGCCGCGCAGCGCTTTCTGGAAGGACTCCTGGAAAGTGCGGCCCATGGCCATCACCTCACCCACAGACTTCATCTGCGTGGTCAGGCGCGAATCAGCAGCCGGGAATTTCTCGAACGCGAAACGCGGAATCTTCGTGACGACGTAGTCGATGCTGGGCTCGAAGCTCGCTGGGGTTGCGCCGCCCGTGATTTCGTTACGCAGCTCGTCGAGCGTGTAGCCCACCGCCAACTTGGCCGCGACCTTGGCAATCGGGAAACCCGTGGCCTTGGAGGCCAGCGCCGATGAGCGCGAGACGCGCGGGTTCATCTCGATCACGACCATACGGCCGTCGACCGGGTTGATGGAGAACTGCACGTTGGAACCACCGGTATCCACGCCGATTTCCCGCAGCACAGCCAGCGAGGCGTTACGCAGTATCTGGTATTCCTTGTCAGTCAGCGTCTGGGCCGGTGCCACGGTGATCGAGTCACCGGTGTGCACGCCCATCGGGTCCAGATTTTCAATGGAGCAGACGATGATGCAGTTGTCGGCGGTGTCGCGCACGACTTCCATCTCGTACTCTTTCCAGCCGAGCAGCGATTCTTCAATCAGCAGCTCATTGGTGGGCGAAGCTTCGAGGCCGCGTTTGCAGATCACTTCGAATTCTTCGGAGTTGTAGGCGATGCCGCCGCCGGTGCCGCCCAGCGTGAAGCTTGGGCGGATCACGGTCGGGAAACCAACGGTTTTCTGGACTGCCCAGGCTTCATCCATGCTGTGCGCAATGCCGGAGCGGGCTGAGCCCAAACCGATCTTAGTCATCGCGTCCTTGAATTTCAGGCGGTCTTCGGCCTTGTCGATGGCTTCGGGCTTGGCGCCAATCAGCTCGACCTTGTACTTGTCGAGCACGCCGTTGTGCCAGAGGTCGAGCGCGCAGTTGAGCGCAGTCTGTCCGCCCATGGTCGGCAGGATGGCGTCAGGGCGTTCCTTGGCGATGATTTTTTCGACTGTCTGCCAGGTGATGGGCTCAATGTAGGTGACGTCGGCGGTCGCCGGGTCGGTCATGATCGTGGCGGGGTTGCTGTTGATCAGGATGACCTTGTAGCCCTCTTCGCGCAGCGCCTTGCAGGCCTGCACGCCGGAGTAGTCGAACTCGCAAGCCTGGCCGATGATGATGGGGCCGGCGCCGATGATGAGGACGGATTTGATGTCTGTACGTTTTGGCATTATTTGTTCCCTCCATGCTGTTCCATGAGGGCTGTGAAACGATCAAACAGATACGAAATATCGTGCGGGCCAGGCGAGGCTTCCGGGTGACCCTGAAAGCAAAACGCCGGCTTATCGGTGCGGGCCAGGCCTTGCAACGTGCCGTCAAACAGGCTGATGTGCGTGGGCCGCAGGTTGGCGGGCAGGCTTTTTTCATCCACCGCAAAACCGTGGTTCTGGCTGGTGATGCTGACGCGGCCGTTGTCCAGGTCTTTCACCGGGTGGTTGGCACCGTGGTGGCCGAACTTCATCTTGAAGGTCTTCGCGCCGCTGGCCAGCGCCATGATCTGGTGGCCCAGGCAGATACCGAAAGTCGGGATGCCGGTCTCAATGAGTTCACGCACCGCCGCAATCGCGTAGTCACAAGGCTCAGGGTCGCCCGGGCCATTGGCCAGGAAGATGCCGTCGGGTTTGAGCTTGAGCACGTCGGCAGCTGGCGTTTGTGCCGGCACCACGGTGATGCGCGCACCGCGCTCGGCCATCATGCGCAGGATGTTTTTCTTCACGCCGAAGTCAAAAGCCACGACGTGGAATTTGGGCGTGATTTGCACGCCATAACCCGCGCCGAGTTTCCATTCGGTCTGCGTCCATTCGTAGGTTTGCTTGACCGAGACGACCTTGGCCAGGTCGAGCCCGGCCATGCTGGGGGCGCCGCGCGCGGCCGCAACGGCCTTTTCGATCGCGGGCTGACTGACTTCTTCGCCCGCAGGCAGTGCCAGGATGCAGCCGTTTTGCGCGCCCTTGGTGCGCAGGTGGCGTG
>NZ_JBFUGX010000572.1:0-2716 GCF_056402675.1 Polaromonas sp. P3_C2
CACTGAAAGTCAGGTTGACCCGATTGCGTTCGATCGGCGTGACGGTGGTGACAATTTCAACGCCGTACAGGCTCTTGTTGATGTACTGGCGCTTGAGCTCCTGCTCCGCCTTGTCGGCGAGCGCCTTGTCGAACGGCTGGCCGTCCGCAACACCGGCCTCGCGGAGTGCTTTCTTGAGCGCGTCCTTGTCGAACTCCTTGGCACCCACAAAGTCCACGTCAGCGACGGTGGGACGCTCTTCAACGATCACCACCAATACGTCGCCACTGACTTCAAGTCTCACGTCCTTGAACAGGCCCAGCCCAAACAGCGCACGAATGGCGGTGGAACCCTTGTCGTCGTTATAGGTTTCGCCGACCCGAAAGGGCAAGGAGGCAAAAATGGTTCCGGGCTCAACGCGCTGCAAGCCTTCAACCCGGATATCACGCACCGTGAAAGGGTCAACGGCCCAAGCCGAACTGGCTGCAAAAAGACCGGCGGCGATAGCGCAAACTGCACGAACTTTGAAGCGATTTATTTGTTTTTGCATGAAATGTAAGGAATTAGYCCAAAAGCCGGGTGACATCGTTAAACAGGGCAACGCACATCATGCCCAGCAGGATAGCAACGCCACCGCGCTGCAACCGGTCCATCCAGGCGTCAGACACGCCCCGGCCGGTGATCCCCTCCCAAAGATAATACATCAGGTGCCCCCCATCCAGAACCGGCAGCGGCAGTAAATTCAGGACGCCAAGGCTCACGCTGATAAGGGCCAAAAATAGCAGATAACTGCTCCACCCAAGGCTGGCCGACTTCCCCGCATAGTCCGCAATCGTGAGCGGGCCACTCAGGTTTTTAAGCGACGCCTCGCCTATGACCATTTTCCCCATCATCTTCAGTGTGAGCAGCGAAACCTGCCAGGTACGTACGGCACCTTGCCACAAGCCATCGACAGGGCCGTAACGCACCGTGACAAACTCGGGAGGGGCTCCCACATAGGCCTCAATCCGGGGCACCATCACCCCGTTCACTGCCTTGAGTTCAGACGTCACTTGCAGCGCCAGGGATGCGCCAGCACGGCTGATTTGCCATGTCTGCGGGACAACGGCAGCACCCGTTCCGGTCGAGCGGGCAGAGGTACGTATCACCTCGCGCAGCTGTTGCCCATCCACAATCGCTGTCTCGCCAATGCGAAGCACGAGATCATCGGCACGCAGGCCGGATTTTTCTGCGGCGCCCCCGGGCATGACAGTGCCAATCACCGGACGGGTCCAGGGGCCGAGAATGCCAATTTTCCTGAACAGATCGGCATCTGCTTCGGGTGCACCCAGCGTACTGAGCAGCAACCGCACAGTCTGCCCTGACGCTGCGCCATCGCTGCCAAGCACCAAGGTGAGGTCGCGACCATCCAGTGCACCTTGAGTGAGCCTCCAGCGCAAGTCTTCAAAAGAATGAACGACCTCCAGGTCGCCGCCTTCAAAAGCCGCCTGCTGAACCATTTCCCCGCCACCCAGGCCAGCCTTTTCGGCAAGCGATCCTGCTACCGGGCTGGCCAAAATGGCTTTGGGCTCCTGCAAGCCAGTCCAGTTGACCACGGCATACAGCACTATGGCCAGCAGCAAATTGGCGGCCGGGCCGGCGGCCACCACGGCAACCCGCGATTTCAGCGGCTGGGTATTAAAAGCCAGATGACGCTCGGATAGATCCACCGGGGCCTCGCGCTCATCCAGCATCTTGACGTAGCCGCCCAGGGGCAGCATGCCGATGGAAAACTCTGTCGACTTGTTTTTGAGCTTCCAGGTGTAAATAGGTTTGCCGAATCCGATGGAAAATTTCAGGACCTTGATGCCACACGCCACTGCGACGCGGTAATGGCCGTATTCGTGCACGGCAATCAGGATACCGAGAGTCACAACGAAAGAAACCAGTGTCAGCATCTCAGGACTCCAGACCTTGGGTGATTTGAGTGGCAACGCGGCGGGCCTGCTCATCCAGCGCCAGCAAGCCTTCTATGTCGTCCACCTGAGAGACTGCCGCGGCCTCCAAAGTTGCATGGTTTACATGGTGAATATGGTCGAAGCGGATGCGCCGGTCCAAAAACGCCGCCACAGCAACCTCATTGGCTGCGTTCAGCACCACGCAAGTGCCCGGCGGCGCACGCAAACTCTCCCAGGCCAAAGGCAGGCAGGGAAAGCGCTGAAAGTCCGGGACCTCGAATGTCATGGCGGCCATGCGGGCGAAGTCCAGGCGCGCCGTGCCGCTTTCGATCCGCTCCGGCCAGGACAGGCCATAGGCAATCGGCACCCGCATATCGGGCGTACCCAGCTGGGCCATCACCGATGCGTCATGGAACTGCACCATCGAATGGATGATTTGCTGCGGATGGATCACCACCTCGATCTGCTCCGGCACGACACCAAACAGGTACTTGGCCTCGATCACCTCCAAAGCCTTGTTCATCATCGTGGCCGAATCCACCGAAATCTTGCGGCCCATGGAAAAATTAGGGTGCGCGCAGGCCTGCTCGGGCGTTACGTCGCGCAAAGTTGCTGGATCACGGGCGCGAAAAGGACCGCCCGACGAGGTCAGCATGATTTTTTCGATGCGCCGGGGCCACACCGCCGGGTCTTCGGGCAACGACTGGAAAATGGCCGAATGCTCACTGTCAATAGGCAGCAACCGGGCCCCCCCTTCACGAACCGCCCGCATAAACACTTCGCCGCCGACGACGAGGGCC
>NZ_JBFUGX010000573.1:0-2710 GCF_056402675.1 Polaromonas sp. P3_C2
GGCTGACGGTGGCTGAGTTTGGGCATCTGTCTTTGACCCATATAGCGGCCGCTTGCGCCTGCAACGCCAAATCCGTAGTGAGTCCCAGGATTTCGAACGGTATTGCCACATTCCTCCCACGCTCGATTTCCTGGAAAATCTTTGGCAGATCGGAGGCAAGTGAATGCCAGTCGCAAACCTTCATTTTTGCGTGCAACAGCGAACCAAACACGAATTCGACGTTTGCATCCAGCTCCATGCTCCGCTTGTAACAGTCGGCAGCCGCGTCATGCCGTTTCATCTCATCGAGAGCGACTCCCCGGTTGATCCACACGTCGGGCCAATGCGGTGCAAGCGCCATCGCTTTCGCGTAAGAGGATTCGGCTGCCTCATGCTGCTTCAGTCCGTTCAACGCGATCCCCAGGTTGAGCCAGGCCTCGGCTGAATCCGGCGCCAGCTCGGTTGCCTTGCGGCAGGCGGCTTCGGCGGCCTCGTAATTTTTCTGGTCACTCAATACGCCACCAAGATTGACATAAGCGGGAGCCAGATCCGGACTCAGTGCAATTGCCTTCCTGAAAGCCGTTTCGGCATCGTCCAGCCGTTTCTGTTTGCTCCGGAGTTTGCCCAGGTTGGAGTGGGCAAAAGCATAGTCCGGCGCCAATGCCAGCGCCTGATTCAGACATTGCTCCGCCTTAAGGTATGCCCCCAATTCGGTCAGCTGCAGGCCGATGCTGTTTTGTGCGTCCGCAGAATTGAGTGTCCGAACCCGGGCCTTTTCAAGGGCGTCTACCGCCTCAGGTTTTCTGCCCATCCCACCGAATGCGGTTCCCAGGTGATACCAGGCTTCAGGCAGGTCAGGGGCGAGTTGAAGACTACGTTGGCACCACTCAGCGGCGGCGGCGTATTCACCGCGAGCGTTGGCGGCGCCGGCATTGCCGATGTAGTTGGAAAGAAGCTGCTCCAGCATTTTGATTTTTTGGTTTCCGGGAGGTTATATCTTCGCATGCCCTTCACGCGCAAACAGGCGCGACTGAGGCCAAGGCTGGGGCCAAGGCTGGGGCTAACCCCCTTTTTTGGACGTTCACGCAATTGCCAGACGAGGGCGTCCTTACCTCACTATTGAAAAAGACGGGTGTGCAACTTAGGGGCGCTGTAGTCGAGTCGGACTTTCAATTGGTTCCGAAGAGATGCTTTCATATATCTAACAGGAGCCTTTAAGCTGTCAATTTTTAAGGGCAGCTCAGTGCGGAAATTCGACACCCACGGGGGGAGATCCAAAAATGGTGCTAATCACATCCCTTGTATATGCCTGAAACCCCGGACAATAGAGTCACACAGGACATCGATTTAATCCAACGTTAGTTCTCACCATGAAGTTCACTGCAGTTCTCGCACTTCTCTTGCTCACAACGACCTATTCTTTGGGCAACGACAGAGCTATCCGAGCTATGGCACAGGGGCAAAAAGGCTATACAGAAAAAGAGATTCGTGAAGAAATCTCAAAAGGCTGCGATGGCACTGGAGACATGGCTCTTTGCACTTGGTATGGCTACTACACGAAGGACGTCGCTCTGAACGATACCTATCGGCTATTGATGCGACGCTTGGTGAGTACCGACTTGAAAAATGCTCTGCGCAAATCGCAGAAGGCATGGCTTGAGTTCCGCGACTCGGATTGCATGTTCTCCACGGGGGACTGGGAAGGAGGAAGCTTCCGCCGTGTAGCGATCGCCATGTGTTGGCAAGAGATGACGGATAGGCGCGAGAAAGAGCTTGCTGAAATCTTGAAGTGCAAGGAAGGAACTTGCTTCGAGCTACAAGACACCAAGTCTGCGGAGCCCGACCCCCAACCTGCTCTTGATAAAGCCATTCGAGATGGAATTATTCGTAAAGCAACGGCAGAAGATGTAAGAAAATTTCGGGATGCATACATTGACAAAAACTACACCAGGAAAAACCTCCTAGTGCCAGTGACAGAAGATGCTCTTTCTGTAGCCGAAACGGACTTATCGCGTGCCTATGTGGTGCTTGACAAGTTCACTTACCCTTCTGGTTTGGTAAACGAATATAGAGCAACCTTCTTTGTTCCCATAGGCGTTCCTGAGCCCAGCGGTGACATCGGTCATTCAGCGTTTTACGATTTTGGAACCCTCACTGTAGTGTGTACCGCTGCGAGAGCTGCTGCGAGAACAGGTTTTGTGTCTTGCTGATGAGAGGGCAGCAGAAATCAACAAGGTTTGGGTTGAGTCGGCGGTAAATGCTTGCCTACCGAAAAGAAAAAGCCTCCACAAAGGAGGCATTTTTAATGCGGAAAATCGACTGTCACCAGAAGTGACCTCAGCGATCACCGGTAAGTGACCACTATCGCTATTTCCGCCTGAATTGGTGCCGGAGAGATGAATCGAACACCCGACCTTCTCATTACGAATGAGCTGCTCTACCGACTGAGCTACACCGGCTTTTTATGAAATACAGCCTTCAATTATAGCCCGGAGTGATAGGAGGTCACCCGTTCGACCTCATTTTTGGAGCCGAGTATGACGCTGACGCGCTCGTGCAGCTTGGTGGGTTGCAAGTCCAGGATGCGTTGTTTGCCGTTGGTGGCGGCGCCGCCGGCCTGCTCGATGAGCCAGCTCATGGGGTTGGCTTCGTACATCAGGCGCAGTTTTCCGGCCTTTTCGGGCTCGCGTTTGTCCCAGGGGTAGAGGAAGATGCCGCCGCGGCACAGGAT
>NZ_JBFUGX010000574.1:0-2697 GCF_056402675.1 Polaromonas sp. P3_C2
GACTTGAGCCTGTCAACGACCAGGAGCCCGCCAACCAAGCGGTGGCGAAATGGTCCGATTGGCCCATTCGCCGATGGGTTGACTGGCAGGCAGCCAGAAATGAATTCATCGAAAGACGGACGGCCGGCGTCGTGCTATGGCGGCCACCTCCACACCGACACGACATCCAGTCAACCCGATTACAAAGGAATCACATGCTGCTATCCAGCACCGGAATCAAGTTACGCGTTCATCTACGTACCCACGACGGTGAAAACGTCTTCGTAGAACTCGAAAACGAAGACATCGAGAAAGCGGCAATGGCCAAAGCCAGCGTGACCGAAGCCGAAGTTCATCCCATCAGGATGATGTGCGTTGAATTCGTGCAGGCGATGACCAGCCCACTAAACAGCGGTGACCGCCTGAAAGCGTAACCGTAGCCCGGAAAGCCTTCCATCCTTCGCCGGTGCTGTCCTGAGGGAGCGGCCACCGGCGCCGCTGCGGCAGCCGCCTTCCTGGGCGCAGCGGCAGTGCCAGTGACCAGCACTGCGCATCCGTGCCGCCGGCGTGAGCAGCAGCAAACCCAAAATCCACAGCAGCATGAGCGCATGGAACGGTTTCATGGCATCGGCCTTGTCACATATCGTGACATGTGTTCCTGCAAACATCTCCTCTAATTGAAGGATGTGATATTCATCGAAATATAGGAAAGTGCACAGGTAAAGCGTGGTCGGTGCAATATGGCATGATTTTTTGCACCAATTACTTACGACAAGTCCGCACTGCCACGCTTCAGTAGGGCTCCATGAAATGTCCCATTTGAAGGGGGTACATCATGTCACAAAAATTTCCTGACGCAGACAGCACGACCAACCGCATCAGCCTGACTAATCCGCGCGTCGTGGAGTCGTGGTGCTCCGAGTTGAAATGCACAGAGTATGAATTGCGTGTGGCGGTCTATGCGGTAGGCAGCGAACCCGACGAGATCCGCAGTTATTTTCATCGCAGCAGAGACACCTGCCAGCAATGATTGCGAGCTGAGGCATAGCCGTCAGTATCGGGAGCCGTCCCAGGCTTCAGCCAGCTGGTCAGGTATCCCGGTCTTCATTCTGCGAAACGCAAGGCGATGCTCAACATCTTCGCACCACCGCTGAAATGCCTCGGGAGTCGGCGCAGGTCCAACTCCCTTTTGAAAGGCCGCCATCTTTTGCATAAACGCCATACAACGCCGCGTGCGCTCGAGCTCTTCATGCTGCTCAACTCTTACAGCGGCGCGTAGCGTTTCCATCATTCTGGAGTTAGCCATACGCCCTCCTGGGCAGTTAAGAAAGCGGATCAATACCTCTCCTGGCTCTCTGAGCCCCGCCGAATACCGAGAGAGTATTGAATTTACGACATAAACCAGTCCAAGTATTTATCCGCACCCCAGTGGGTCAGATCTGGACGGAATTCAACAGCTAGGCGTCAGCCTAAGAGTAAAAGCGTGCCCTACACACCTGGGCTATGGATAGACTTTGACGCTCGGCTTGCGGGCGTGCTTACTGCTGGGATCGTCGTCTTCTCTCCAAAGCTCCATCCGCTCTCCGTAGAACCTCAATCGCCAATTTGCAATCTGGTCACTACTCGAAAGCTTTCCCTTCAGTGGAATGATCACTTCTTGAGGCTTTCCCGTTGCTATCCAGGTCACAACCATCTGCTCTGGAATTGGCATTGGTGCATTCCAAAGACTTCCGCTGCCCGGCACTGAAACTCCCGAGAACGGCACCACCACTTTTCCATAAGTAATTTTGAGATCGTCAATCGGAGTTTCATATACCCGAAACGATAGGCCGTGCTCGACAAAGCCGCGGTGTGCACAGGCGGCAACAAGCAGTACCGCCAGGAGAGCAGTGAACAAGATGACGATGCGTTTGACGATGAATTTCATCATTGGAGTTTAGCCATGGGGTCTTCATGATGATTGACGTGCTCAGCCCAACAGAGGCGGATTTCTTTCGCGGCTTATTCCTCAGAGACCACAGAAATGAGGGGTTAGCCACCGACACTTGCCGGCTGCGCCGGTACGCAACAGAGCGGCGGTTTCGCGGGGCTGGGACTAGGTTGATTTTCCCATGTCAAATATATTGCGACGAAAACCGCGGCTTGCGCAAAGAGATGAAACGCTATTACCCCGCAGACAGGCGCTGATTTAACTGTGATGCCCTGCTTTGGTTCGTCCTGCTCGCCAGCCACAGAATTCAAGAGCTTTGCGAATTGCTCACACTCCCGCTGAGTGAGTTGGAGTACCCAAAGATTGGATAAGGAGAACACAAGATAGCTCCCTCCAATAACGAGAAACATTTCTGGTGCCCACGACACCTTATCTTTTCCAATCGTGTACCCAAGCACTGCGAGGCTCACTGCGGAAAAGTACGTCCATAACTTGTGGGCTGAGTCGGTGTGCTTGCTATACAAATCGTAGGCTTCTTTAAGGCCGAGTTTTGTAGGAACTGTGGTCATATGCATGCTCCACGCAGATAGACTGAGGCGAAGCTCCGCGGTCGTTCGTACTTAAGGGTTCACCGGCAGACGTATTGGCCAGAGCTCGTGTAGCCACAGTGTTGCTGCGGGCGGATGGGCGCTGGTGCCGGCGCATAGTTGGGCTGCACTGTGCCGGCCTGGCCAGTGTAGGGATTCGTGTTGCCCTTAGTGCTGTAATTGTCAAGGTTCGTGCTATTC
>NZ_JBFUGX010000575.1:0-2687 GCF_056402675.1 Polaromonas sp. P3_C2
AGGACCGACAGGTCATGGCTGTCACCCATCTGCCGCAGGTGGCAGCCTGTGCCGATCAGCACCTTGTAGTTGCCAAGCGAGCCGAAAACGGCACCACCCTCAGCACCGTAGACCATGTCAACGGGGAACAGCGCGTAGCTGAGATTGCCCGCATGCTGGGCGGCGAGCGGCTTTCCGGCACCACGCTGGCCCACGCCAAGGAAATGCTGGGACAGTGATGGCAGCACTGGAAATGGTTCTTATCACCGGCATGTCGGGTTCCGGAAAATCGGTTGCCCTGCATGCACTGGAAGACGCCGGTTATTACTGCGTGGACAACCTTCCACCGGAATTGCTGACGCCCTTCGTCGCACTGGAGCAGCAGCACGGCGCCCAAAAAGTTGCCATTGCCATGGACGTGCGAAGCGCAGTCTCGCTTCCCCTGGTACCCCAGCAATTGCGGCAGTTGCGCGCTTCCGGCGTGGCGGTGCAATCCCTCTTCCTGGATGCAAACACGGAAACTCTCGTGCGCCGCTTTTCCGAAACGCGCAGGCTTCACCCTCTGTCGCGCATTGACGCCTCCGACCAGCACCGGGCGTTGGTAGACGCCATAGAGCTGGAGCGGGAGTTGCTGGGTGAGATGCGCGAGCAGGCCCAYGTGCTSGACACCAGCATGATCCGCTCATCACAGCTGCAAGGCTATGTGAAGTCGCTGATCTCCGCTCCCAGCACCCAGCTCACGCTGGTGTTCGAGTCCTTTGCCTTCAAGCGGGGCGTGCCGCTGGACGCGGATTACGTGTTTGACGTTCGCATGCTGCCCAACCCACACTATGAATCGGGCCTGCGCCACCTGACCGGGCTTGATGAGGCCGTGGCGAGCTATCTCAAGGCCCACACGGAAGTGGGCGACATGTTCCGTCATATCGAGCAGTTTCTCGGTCATTGGCTGCATGCGCTGGTACGTGACCACCGGAGTTATGTGACCGTGGCCATCGGCTGCACCGGCGGCCAACACCGATCCGTCTACCTTGTCGAGGAATTGGCCGCAGCTTTTGGCCAGCAGTGGCGAACGCTGAAGCGGCATCGCGAGCTCGACGCCGTTTGAGTCCAGATAAGGCTGGGCACGGCCTCATCTTCCAGTACAGCGGGCAGGCCTAAGCGTCCCGTTCCAGCAGTTTGCGTATGGGCGCGGGCAGCCCCAGTGCAGGCCATTCGGCGGGGCCGAACCACGCACCGGGCCGTTCATCTGAAACCAAAGACCTGGGCATGGTTTGCCCGGCCCGAAAACCTGCGATCCATGGCGACAGGTGCAAGTCCTTGTGTGTCAGCACGTGGACAAAACCTGGCAGTGGATCGAGCCTTTCCCGCAAGGAAGACGGCAAATCCGCAGTCAGCGCCTCATCACTCTCAAAAACTGGCAGGCAATAAAGCCCACCCCAGATTCCCCGGCCGGGGCGCTTTTCAAGCCAGACCGAGCCATCAGGCTTCTGCGCCCACAGCAAACTCAGCGCCTGCGCACTGCGCTTGAGCTTTCGTGTCTTCACGGGATACCTGCCGGGATCGCCGGCGGCAAAACCGCGGCACAGGTTTTGTACGGGGCATAACAGGCACTGGGGCTGGCGGCCCACGCAAATCGTGGCACCAAGATCCATCAGTCCCTGCGTATAGCGCGGCATGGTTTCGGGCAGGTCCTGCTCAGGCAGCAGCTCTGCAGCCGTGTCCCAAAGCGCCCGTTCATTGGCACTTTGAGCCAGATCAGCAGAAAAACCCAGCACCCGCGTTAGCACCCGTTTGACGTTGCCATCCAGAATCGCAACACGTTCGCCAAAACAAAACGAGGCGATGGCCGCGGCGGTTGAACGGCCTATGCCTGGCAGAGTCTGGAGCTGCTCGGCCGTCTCCGGGAATCGCCCGGCATGCAATGCCATGACGTCCTGAGCGCAGCGGTGCAGATTGCGCGCGCGACTGTAATAACCCAGCCCGCTCCACAAGCCCAGCACCTCGTCTTCGCCAGCCACAGCCAGCTCCTTGACCGTCGGGAAGCGCAGGAGAAATCGCGCGTAATAGTCCAGAACCGTTGCGACCTGGGTTTGCTGCAACATGATTTCAGACAGCCAAACGCGGTAAGGATCACGCGTGTTCTGCCAGGGAAGGCTGTTGCGTCCGTGGGAAGCCTGCCAGCGCACAATTTCCCCGGCAAATCCGGGCAACTGGCATGAGGCCGTTTGCTTCACAGCAACCGCTTTCCGCCCCGCAGGTGTCTTGGTGGATTGCGACCGCGTCAACGCTCAGGCAGCCTCGGGCACCGCGGCATTTTCTGCGGCAGCGGCGCCATCCGGCGTCCTGGACTGCGCTGAAGAGCCCATCAGATGGGAAGTCAGCTCCGTGAGCTTGTTGTCCAGCTCATCGAGCACACGCTCCTGGATGTCGATTTCAGCGATCCGCTCATCCAGACCAGACGCCGCTTGCTGGATGCGCTCGATAGCTTCAAGCCTGCGGCCGAAATTGCGCCGCCGCTCGCGCAACTGCGCATCAAGCTGCGATGCCGCTGACTTGTTCCAGAGCTCAACTTCGCCAAGGGCGGATTCGTAGACCACCCGCAAGCGCGTGGCCAGGGCACGTACCAGCCGCTCGGAAAATTCCGGCTGGGAAAGTTTCAGAACATTGCCCACACCCAGATATTGCAAATGGCTGCGCTCAATTTGCTC
>NZ_JBFUGX010000576.1:0-2680 GCF_056402675.1 Polaromonas sp. P3_C2
GGCCGAGCCCACGCCGAACTGCCGTGCCGCATAGGTGGCGGTGGTGATGACGCCGCGGCCCACATAGTCCTTCAGCAGCGGAAAACTTTCCACCGGAATGAAGCGCAGCGCGCGCTCGCCCTGCGCCGCCCGCAGCTCCTCGTCAACCTTGCGCCAGCCGCCGCCTATGACGACCGGCAGGCCCTTGAGCTGCGGGTAGCGCAGCAACTCGACGGAGGCGAAAAACGCGTCCATGTCGAGGTGGGCAATGCGGCGGATTTTGGGTGCGGGGGAGGGGAACGGGGCGCTCACCCGGTAAGCATAGCAATTCGCAATGCCTTGCGCGCGGTCGCCCCGACACGATTTGGCCCTATTTGGCCGGCTCAGCCGCAAGGCTCGTGCGCTCCTTGGTACGGCGCCGGCCAGGCCTTTCGGGCAGCGGTAAGCGGGCGTAAACGGCACTCAGGAAGCGCGGCGCTCTGGCATCATGGCCGGCTTGCCCACTCCTCTTGTCGAAAGTGAAACGCCATGCCCTCCCACGCCACCGGAAGTTTTGAAGTCATGCTCGCGCCGCAATCGCTGGCGAATGCCGATGCCGGCCCGCTGATGGGCCGGCTGTCCATCAACAAGACCTTCAGCGGCGACCTGCAGGCCACCAGCCAGGGCGAGATGCTGAGCGCCGGCACGGCAGTCAAAGGCTCGGCCGGTTATGTCGCGATGGAATGCGTGACGGGCACGCTGCACGGCAAAAGCGGCAGCTTTGTTCTGCAGCACAGCGGCACCATGAACCGTGGTGCGCCGCAGCTGGCGGTGAACGTGGTGCCTGATTCCGGCACCGGCGAGCTCACGGGCCTGAGCGGCACGCTCACCATCCAGATTGCCGACGGCAAGCATTCGTATGCGATGGACTATGAGATATCGCCTCAGGCTTGAGTGAGCGAAATAGGCGTGCCTCAACTTCACCGATTCTGGTTTTCTTTCGAAGACCTCCCACCCTTTTCCATATTGGGCGCTGGTTGTGGCGTAACTGCCTATAGCCATGACGACGCGGTTCAAATACTGAAGGACCGCGTGTTTCAGCAGTCGTTGCCGGCCTGCTCCGTGATTGCGGATGTTGATGTCAGCACGCTGGACGAGAACCACGTGCGGCCCAATATAGGGGTGGTGACACAACGCGGTGTGTGGTTTCCGTTGGGTTATTGAGCGGCTTGGTACCCAAAGACTTACCTGCCGCTTTCCGTCCTCAACTCAGGTCATGTGCGCTGGCAGCATAGGCCAGCTGGTAGCGGCCGGCCAGCGCACCGGGCTGGGCGCCGTGGCGCTCGATACCTTCGCCGAGCGCCTCCTGCTGCAGGGCGTCCAGCGCCGACGCTGCATAGGCGACGGCGACCACGACCCAGTCGGCCGCCTTGTCCTTGCCGCCGCGAATTTGCTGCTCCTTCGTGCTGGCGGCCTGTGGTGTTTCCGTGCGCAACACATGGAAAGCGACGCCACCGGGCTGATTGACGAATGCCGCTCCCCTTGCCGAGAAGTGGCTTAACAATTCGGCATCGCGGCCTTCTGCAGGCGACAGCCGCAAGGTCAGCGCAAGGCGGCCGATGCCGCCCCCCGCGCTGTGCAGCAGACGGCACTGGCTTCTCACCATGTCCCTATGGTGCGGCATCATCTTCGTGGACCAGGGCGTCGGGTTGTTCAGGCGTTCCAGGTAGCCGCTAGAGGTCAGGGTCTCATAGTCCTCCAGTTCATACAGCACGAAAAAACCTTCCGCGCTATCGACGCTGGACCAGCGTGAGCCGCGCAGAAAACCGGGGATGCCCATGCGCTCGGGAAAGTGTTCGTGCGAATGCCAGTGCTCGAACTCTTCACGGTGTTCAGCCGCCATGTTCCACCACATGGCGACGGCGGCTTGTCCCAGGAAGGCCATGGTGTTTACCGCCTCAGGCTCAGTAAGTACCGGGCACAAAGATGCTGGTGTCCACCGCCTTGATGTCGGTACGCCCGCAAAAGGCCATGGTCAGGTCCAGCTCCTTGTGGATGATCTGCAGCGCCTTGGTTACGCCTTCTTCACCCATGGCGCCCAGGCCGTAGAGGAAGGCGCGGCCGATGTAGGTGCCCTTGGCACCCAGGGCGGTGGCTTTCAGCACATCCTGGCCGGAGCGTATGCCGCCGTCCATGTGCACCTCGATCTGGTTACCGACTGCCGCGACGATCTCGGGCAGGCAGGAAATGGAAGACATCGCGCCATCGAGCTGGCGGCCGCCGTGGTTGGAGACCACCAGCGCATCGGCGCCGGAATTGACGGCGAGCTTCGCGTCTTCAACGTCCTGGATGCCCTTGAGGATCAGCTTGCCGCCCCAGCGTTTTTTGATCCACTCCACGTCTCCCCAGTTGAGGGCCGGGTCGAACTGTTTGGCCGTCCACTCAGAGAGCGAGCCCATGTTCTCGACACCCTTGACGTGACCCACGATGTTGCCGAAGCCGTGGCGGCGGGTAGCGAGCATGCCCAGGCCCCAGCGCGGCTTGGTCATCAGGTTGAGGATGGTCGACAGCGTCGGCTTGGGCGGTGCGCTCAGGCCGTTTTTCAAATCCTTGTGGCGCTGGCCGAGGATCTGCAAATCGAGCGTGAGCACCAGTGCCGAGCAATTGGCTGCCTTGGCGCGGTCGATCAGGCTTTCAATGAAAGCGCGGTCCTTCATCACGT
>NZ_JBFUGX010000577.1:0-2678 GCF_056402675.1 Polaromonas sp. P3_C2
GGCCCAACCCTGCCGACAATTTTGYGAAAAATGAGCCCACAGGACGACATCAAGCTGCTGCGCATCAACTACCTGCGCGGTCCCAACATCTGGACCTATCGGCCCGTGCTGGAAGTCTGGCTGGACCTCGGCAGCCTCGAAGACTTCCCCTCCAACCTGTTGCCGGGCTTCAATGACCGCCTGGTCGCCCTGTTGCCGGCCCTCGTCGAACACCACTGCGGCGTSGGCGAGCGCGGCGGCTTCATCCAGCGCCTGMTSGAAGGCACCTGGKCCGGCCATGTGMTGGAGCAYGTGGTMATCGAGCTGCTSAACCTTTCCGACATGCCGACCGGCTTCGGCCAGACGCGCAGCACCTCCCAGCGCGGCGTTTACCGCATGGTGTTCCGTGCCCGCGACGAGCAGGTGGCCCGCACCGCGCTGGCCGAAGGCCACCGCCTGTTGATGGCCGCCATCAACGGCACAGACTACGGCCAGGCCGGCGTGCAGTCTGCCGTCGAGAAAATCCGGACCAAGGTGGACGACTGCTATCTCGGCCCCAGCACGGCCTCCATCGTGGCCGCGGCCACCGACCGCCGCATTCCCCATATCCGGCTGAACGACGGCAACCTGGTGCAACTGGGTTACGGCGCCAGCCAGCGCCGCATCTGGACGGCCGAAACCGACCTCACCAGCGCCATCGCCGAAGGCATCGCCCACGACAAGGACCTCACCAAAAGCCTGCTGGCCACCTGCGGCGTGCCGGTACCTGAAGGCCAGATCGTCGCCACAGCCGAAGAAGCCTGGGAAGCGGCCGAAGACATCGGCCTGCCGGTCGTCGTCAAGCCGTCCGACGGCAACCATGGCCGTGGCGTGTCGCTGGACCTCAAAACACGGGCAGAAGTCGAAGGCGCGTTTGAAGTTGCGGCACGGCATGGCAGCGAAGTCATGGTCGAGCGTTTTGTGCGCGGCAACGAGCACCGCCTGCTGGTGGTCGGCGGCCGTGTGGTCGCCGCCGCGCGCGGCGAAGCCGCCTGGGTCACCGGCGACGGCACCTCCACCGTCTCACAGTTGGTAGACGCACAGCTCAACACCGACCCGCGCCGCGGCGTCGGTGAAGACTTCCCGCTGGGCCGCATCAACACCGCCAGCGACGGCGCCATCATTCTTGATCTGCAGCGCCAGGGCCTGAGCCCCGAAGCCATACCGGCCGTTGGCCGCGAGGTGCTGATCCAGCGCAACGGCAATGTRGCCATCGACTGCACCGACCAGGTTCATCCTGACGTTGATCACATCGTGTCGCTGGCCGCGCGCGTGGTGGGCCTGGACATCGCCGGGGTCGATGTGGTGGCGCAAGACATCTCGCGCCCGTTGCACGAGCAAGGCGGCGCCATCGTTGAAGTGAACGCCGGCCCAGGCCTCCTCATGCACCTCAAACCGGCCGAAGGCGCGCCGCGCCCGGTGGGCCGTGCCATCTGCGACCACCTTTTCCCCGCCACCGACTCCGACAGCCCTGACGGCCGCATTCCCATCGTCGGCATTGCCGGCTCCAGCGACAACCAGCGCGTGGCGCGTCTGGTGGCCTGGCTGCTGCACCTGTCGGGCCGGCACACCGGCCTGGCCTGCCAGGGTGGGTTGTTCCTGGACCAGCGCTGTGTGGACGCATCCAACTGCGCCAACTGGGAAGCCGGCCAGCGCCTGCTGATCAACCGCGCCGTGCAGGCAGCGGTGTTTGAAAACGGCGCCGGCACCATCCTGCTCACCGGCCTGCCCTATGACAAATGCCAGGTGGGTGTCGTCACGGACCTGGGCGGCGCCGAAGGCCTGGCTGAATTCGACATCACCGAAGCCGACCAGATGTACAAGGTGATGCGCTCGCAGGTCGATGTGGTGCTGCCCGGCGGCGCCGCCGTGCTCAATGCCGCAGATCACCGCATCGCCGAAATGCAGGAGCTTTGCGACGGCGAAGTCATTTTCTACAGCACCGACCCCGAGACCCCGGCCATTGCGGCGCATTGCGCCAAAGGCGGCCGTGCGCTCTACCTGCGCCAGGACCAGGTCGTGCTGGCCACCGGCGCCAGCGAGGCTTTTTTGCCGGGCCTCGGCAAGCTTGCCGCCTGGCGCGAACGCCGTGGACTGTCCGAGGGTGGACTGCTGGCCGCCGTGGGCGCCGCCTGGGCGCTGGGCATCCCCCTCAATTTGATAGGCGCCGGCATGGAAGCCTTTGAAACCACCCCTAAAACCGCCGGGAGTGCCGAGTAATGGAAGTGTCCCGTATCCGGGCCCTGCGCGGGCCCAACCTCTGGAGCCGCCACACAGCGCTCGAAGCCATCGTTGCCTGCACTGCGGTGGAGTGCAATATCACGGGTCTGCCAGGCTTTGAGCCGCGCGTGCGCTCGCTGTTCCCCGAGATGGGCGCCTTCCGGCAGACCGGCCACGCAGGCCCCGTCTCACTGGCCCATGTGCTTGAAGCCGCCGCGCTGGCGCTGCAGACGGCTGCCGGTTGCCCCCTCACCTTCAGCCATACCGCCTCTACTGTTGAAGCCGGCACCTACCAGGTCGTGGTCGAGTACAGCGAAGAAACCGTCGGCCGGCTGGCGTTTGAGCTGGCGCAAGCATTGATCCACGCCGCCCTGCGCGACACCGCGTTTGACCTGGACGCCGCGATTGCCCAACTGCGCGCGCTCGACGAAGACGAACGC
>NZ_JBFUGX010000578.1:0-2672 GCF_056402675.1 Polaromonas sp. P3_C2
GAACACAAAGGGCACCTGCTTGAGGGCAGGTTCCGATTGCAGCGCGGCCAGAACCTCCATGCCGTTCATCAGCGGCATCATCACATCGCAAAAAATCAGGTCCGGCTGCTGCTCTCTGGCCACTTGCAGGCCGGCATGGCCGTCTGCCGCTGCCAGGCCTTCGTGGCCCTCCAGCCGGACAAAGCGCAGCAGGTTGTCCCGGATATGGGATTCATCTTCAATCACCAGAATGCGCGCCATTTTTCTTTCGCATTGAAGTCCCCGCATTTCATCGTGGGCGGGGCTGATTTCCCTGAGCTACCCGGCAGGCTCTGTCGCAGTGCCGGGCTGGTATCCATCTTATAGCCTTACCCCGGTTTCCCCAATCTGCCCGATGCGCTGGCTGGTTTGGCCAGGTTCCGCGACTCAAATCGTGACGGTAAAGCGCGTGCCCTGGCCCACGACGCTGGTTACGTTGATGTGGCCGCCGTGCAGGTCGACCGAATTTTTGACGATGGCCAGCCCCAGGCCCGTGCCCTGGATTTCGCCGACATTGCTGGCCCGGTGGAACCATTCGAAAAGGTGGGGAAGCTCTTCGGCCGGAATGCCTATGCCCTGGTCCGCCACCTCAAAGGCCACACGTCCCTCCAACGAAAACACGCGAAAAGAGACTTTTCCGCCTTGCGGCGAATACTTGATGGCGTTGGACAGCAGGTTGCCGAAGATATGGCGCAGCAGCTTTTCATCAAAAATCCCGATCTCCGGCCGGGCCCCGAATTCCAGGATCAGCTCGCAGCCCGCCTCTGAATACTGGATGCGCGCATCTTCCACCAGGTTCTGKCAAAGCAGTTGCAGATTGATCTCTGCCGGCTGGAACGCCAGCATTTGGGCCTCCACCTTGYCCAGCAGCAGCACGCGGTCCAGCATCTGGGTCATGCGTTGTACGCCGGTTTCTATGGTGGCGATGACGTCGGCTTTTTCGGGCTCGGGCAGGCGGTCGCCGTAGTGCTTGAGGAGTTCGGCGGACGACAGGATAAAGGCCAGCGGCGTGCGGAATTCATGCGACGCCACCGAGATGAAGCGCGACTTCATGTCATTGAGCTCGGTTTGCCGCTGCAGGGTCTGGCGCTGCGTCAGTTCGGCCTGCAAGCGGGCCGTCGCATCTACCACGAAGATCAGGGTCGCCTCGCGCTTGCCCCATTCGATCTGCACGGCGGAGAGCTCCAGCGAACGAACTTCGCCAGCCTGGGTGATCACGCGAAAACCGTACATCGAGTCGACCTCGTCGCCCCGCAGGCGACGCTCGTGGCGCTCGCGCATCACCGGCAGGTCGTCGGGGTGGACGGTCGCGGTGTAGGGCTGGGACAGCAGGTACTCCCGCGGATGGCCCACGATGCGCTCCAGGCTGGGGTTGGCAAATACCATGCGGCCGTCCTGCACAACCACCACGCCGACACCGACGTTTTCAATCACCGTGCGGTAGCGCTCTTCCGATTTACGCAATTCATCCAGCGCCTGATAGCGTTCAATCGCACTGCTGACGTGGTTGGCGACAAAGGACAGGATGTCGGCATCGGTGTCGCTGTAGGCCACGCCCGGTTCATAGCCCTGCACTGCGAGTACGCCGCCTATGGTGCCGCGTATGTGCATGGGCACGCCCAGCCAGGAACTGAAAGTCATGTCGCCACTGCCTTCCGTCACATCACCGGCGGCTTCCAGTACCTTCAGGCGCATGGCGTCAATAATTTGCGGCTTACCGGTACTCAGGACGAATTCGGTCAGACCCCTGCGGTACGGCACATTGCTCAGTTGCAGCGCATCGCCATCGCGCTCGTCCACGTAATAGGGGAAATCCTTTCGGTGTTTCTGCGCGTCGTACAGACACACATAGCAATTTTTGGCATACAGCAGCTCTCCCAGCAAGCCGTGAACCGACTGCAGGAAATCGTAGAAAGAGAGATCTGCTGCTGCACGCTCGGCAATGCGGTAAAAAACCCGTTGCAGGGTTTCGGCTTTTTTTTGCTCCAGCGCTTCGACCTGAAGTTCGMGGGTTCGCTGTTCCAGCCACAGGTTGGCGGATGTCTCCTGCTTTTGCTTTTCAAGCTGCAAATTCCGGTAGTCGGCCTCTAACCCCTGATATTGCTGTTGCAGCTGCTTGAGCTGGAGTTGCAGATCGGCGTCGGACGGCATGGCGCGGCTTTCGTGCTCGGGTTGAAAAGAGGGCTGCTGCAATGGCTGCACCCGAGTCATTATGCGGCCCTGGTTCAGGGGGTGTTCAGTCCGCTCACGGTCTGGAACATGGCCTGGCGCGCCTGAGCCAAGATTTGCGAGCGCCATTCGTCCGTGTCGACATAAAACGCGTTCATCATCTGCCGCTTGATCGTCGCCTGTTGCTCCGCGGGCATCTCAGGATGCTTGTGCAGCCAGTGATCGGCACGCAGGGCGGCAATGACGTCCAGAATGGGCACCGTACCGTATTCCATGGCCATGCCGGTGTATTCGGCCTGTGGGCATTCGTCGGGAACCGACGCCCACATCAAACCCGTCAGGTGCGCCGAGCTGGAGGAGCCGTCGTAGAACGAGGTGACGGGGGTGGCGCCGCCGCCGTCCCACCAGGCGCGCGCGCGTGCCAGGGCTATGGGATCGTTGTCGCAGGCAAAAATGCGCTCACCAATCCCGCTGGGGCCCAGTCC
>NZ_JBFUGX010000579.1:0-2671 GCF_056402675.1 Polaromonas sp. P3_C2
CGGCTACGTCCCGTGGTCACGCCTTTTTCGGCGCCCACGGTACTGAGGTGGTAGCCCACCGTGCCGGGCTTTTCCCAGTCGAGTTCGGTCGGAAAAGGCCCGCCGCCCACGCGGGTGCAGTAAGCCTTGGTGATGCCGAGGATGTAATGCAGCATGCCCGGGCCCACGCCCGCGCCCGCAGCGGCATTGCCGGCCACACAGTTGCTGGAGGTCACATAGGGATAGGTGCCGTGATCGACATCGAGCAAGGTGCCTTGCGCGCCTTCAAACAGCAGGTTGGCACCGGCCTCGTTGGCATCGTTGAGCTCGCGCGAGACGTCGGCCATCATGGGTTTGAGCAACTCGGCGTGGCGCATGGCTTCTGCGTAGACGGTATCGAAGTCGACTGCCGGCGCATGCAGGTAGCCGGTGAGCACGAAATTGTGCAGGTCGAGCAATTCACGCAGCTTGGCGGCAAAGCGATCGGGATATTTCAGGTCCTGCACGCGCAGCGCGCGGCGGGCAATCTTGTCTTCATACGCGGGGCCGATGCCGCGGCCGGTGGTACCGATCTTGGTCGTGCCACCCTTCTCGCGGTAAGCCTCGCGCGCGACATCCAGCGCGACGTGAAAAGGCAGGATCAGCGGGCAGGCTTCGCTGACGCGCAGGCGGGAACGCACCTCAACGCCGGCTTTTTCCAGCCCCTCAATTTCTTCGAACAATTTGGCGGCCGACAACACCACGCCGTTGCCGATATAGCACTTCACGCCGGGGCGCATGATGCCGCTGGGAATCAGGTGCAGCGCCGTTTTCACACCATTGATGACCAGCGTGTGGCCGGCATTGTGGCCGCCCTGGAAGCGCACCACGCCTTGCGACATCTCGGTCAGCCAGTCGACCAGCTTGCCCTTGCCTTCGTCGCCCCACTGTGTGCCCACGACCACGACATTACGGCCCGCGGCTGCGTTTTGTTTGTTTGTCATCTTGAATTCTAGTTAAGGTTTCGGGATAAAGCCGGGCGCAGGCCCTCAAGCGGCTTTTTTAAGGGGCTGGACCACCCATTGACCGGCAGCGTTTGCCAGTTCGCGGTCGCAATCAAACTCATTGACTTCATGTTCGTGGCCGGGCAACACGCAGGCCACGGTTTCGCCGCCCGCGCGCAGGCGGGCGATGGCGGCACGCAGGCCGATATCTTCGCCCCAGGGCGCACGGATGGCTGCCTTGAGGGCCCGAGGAGGCAGCACACTGACCAGCTCTTTGAGGTCAAGGCTGAAGCCCGCTGCAGGCCGGTTGCGGCCGAACACGGCACCGACTTCGTCATAGCGGCCGCCGCGCACCAGTTCGGCGCCCTGCCCGTAAATGGCAAAGCGGGTGCCGCTGTAATAAGCGTAGCCGCGCAGGTCGGCCAGGTCAAAACTGACCTTGACGTCGCCTTTTTCACCCCTGGTGTGTGCGGCCAGCCATTTCAGGTTTTGCAGCGCTGCTTTCAGGCCCGTTGAGGGCGGCAGGATTTTTTCCGCTTCGGCCAGCACTTTCTCGTCACCATAAAGCTGCAACAACGCCTTGAGGCCGTCTCGCGCCGCAGCCGAAATGCCGTCCTTGAGGCTGGCGATCAGGCTGCCGAGCTCGCTCGCGTCCTTGGCCGCCAGCGCGGCATGGATGAGCGCCAGGGTTTTGCCGTTGACGGTGGCGCCAGCCAGCAAGCTGTTGACGATGCGGACATCCGCCATGTCCACGCTCAGTTCAGTGACGCCGGCCGCCTTGAGGMCTTCCAGCGCCAGCTGCTGGGCTTCCAGATCTGCCTCCAGGCCGGCATGGCCATAGATTTCCGCGCCAAACTGCAGCGGTTCACGGGTGGCATGAGGCCGGTCGGCACGGGTATGCAGCACCGGGCCGCAATAGCACAGGCGGGCAACACCGCTGCGGTTGAGCAAATGCGCATCAATGCGGGCTACCTGGGGCGTGGTGTCGGCACGCAGGCCCAGCGTTCGGCCGGAGAGTTGGTCCACCAGCTTGAAAGTCTGCAGATCAAGGGCCTCGCCAGTGCCGGTCAGGAGCGACTCGAGGTGCTCCAGCAGCGGAGGCATGACAAGTTCATAGCCATAGCTGCGGGCGGTGTCGAGGAACAGACGGCGCAGCTCTTCGATGTGGCGCGCCTCGGAAGGCAGGACATCGGCAATTTGATCGGGCAATTGCCATGATGACGACCAGGCGGGCATTGTGATTTTCGTGGGCTGTTAAAAACAGCATTTTACCGGGCTTGAAGCGGGTTTTCGGCCCGCTGAAGGCCCAATGACGCACTCTGGCGGAAATACGTGGCAGTGAGCGGCTTGCCGAGGGAGGCGAAATCAGGCCAGCACAGCCAGCAGGATCAGGCCCGCCGCAATACTGCACAAGCCGAAGAAGCGGATCTGGCCGTTACCCAGAGTGAGAATCTGCTCGAACATGCGGCGCCAGCCGCCGGGAGAGATGAAAGGCAACAGGCCCTCGATGACCAGCATCAGGGCCAGCGCCATCCAGAAGGTGTTGCCGTCCACGCCGGCTTATTTTTTGGCGGGTGCGGCGTTACCGGAGCCTGGGCCGCGCATCGCCTTGAAAAAGTCGGACGAAGGGTCAAGAACCATCACGTCGCTCTTCTTGTTGAAGCTGGCTTTGTAGGCATCGAGGCTGCGATAGAACTGGGCGACCTGCG
>NZ_JBFUGX010000580.1:0-2669 GCF_056402675.1 Polaromonas sp. P3_C2
CATGAGTACCTTTTCCATGCCATCCATCTTGAGCGTCCGCATGCCGCTGTTGACAGCGCTTGCAAACAGCTCCGCGACACGCGCCCGCTCCTGGATCAATTTTTTGGCAGCATCATCGGCAATCATCAGTTCATGCAAGCCAATACGGCCCTTGTAGCCGGTCTTGTTGCACTTGTCGCAGCCGACCGCACGGTACAAGGTCAATTTATCGTCCTTCCCATAGCGCGCCATCCAGTCTTCATAGAGTTTTTGTGACTCGCCACCAGGATCGGCTTTCCAGGCTTCGGTATGGCGCAGCTCTTCGGCGTATTCCTTGATGAAATCTTTGACTTCCTGAGCACTCGGCTGATAAGCCTCTTTGCAGTCGCAGAGTTTTTTGGCCAGACGCTGAGCCAGGATACCCAACAATGCGTCCGCAAAATTAAAGGGATCCATGCCCATGTCCAGCAGGCGGGTGATGGACTCGGGGGCCGAATTGGTGTGCAGCGTCGAGAAAACCATGTGCCCCGTCAATGAAGCTTCCACGCCCATCGCCACGGTTTCTTTGTCGCGGGACTCACCGACCATGATGATGTCGGGATCGGCTCGCAGGAAAGCACGCATGACCAGTGCGAAGTCAATGCCCGCCTTCCTGTTAATTTGCACCTGACGCAAACCCTTCTGGGTAATTTCCACGGGGTCTTCGGCGGTCCAGATTTTGGTGTCCGGGGTGTTGAGAAACTTCAGGATGGAATGCAGGGTCGTGGTCTTGCCGGAGCCTGTGGGGCCACATACATAAAAAAGACCATAAGGCTTGGAGATCGTTTTTTCCAGTCGCTCCTTGTTGTGCGCCGTCAATCCGAGTTTTTCAAGCGGGATCGGCTCACCTGCGGCAAGAATCCGCATGACCACATCTTCCACACCACCGGCGGATGGAATCGTGGCAACACGCAACTCGATGTCCAGTGGGCCGTATTTCTTGAACTTGATCTTCCCATCTTGCGGTTTGCGCTTTTCAGAGATGTCCAGGTCGCACATGATCTTGAGCCGCGTGACCATGGCCTGGCGAAACTGCGCCGGCACTTCGATATAGGGCTGCAAGGTACCGTCAATGCGAAACCGGATACCGGTTTTGGCTTTGCCTGGCATAGGCTCGATGTGAATGTCCGAAACCTTCTGGTTGTAAGCGTCAATGATGACCTTGTTGACAAACTTGACCAGCTCGTTGTCCGCTGCGGCAGACTCCAGCGAAGAATCGTCATTTGACTCACTCTCCAGTGGTGAGTCCATGTCTGCAAGCAATTGGTCGATGGTGCTACTGTCTGCAGCCACGCCAAAGAGCTGCCCCAGGGTTTCTTCAAATTCGGTCTGAGTTGTAACGCGGTAAGAAAATTTGGAGACGCGGGGAAACACCTGTGGAACCACGCGTGCCCCTCGCACAGCCTCCGGATCCACACACATGATCACGAGGCCTTCGGTAGTTTCCTCCAGCGGAATCCAGCCTTGCTGTTCAATAAAGTCCCGTTTTAACGCACCATGCAACATCTCCGAGCGAATCCGCCCAGCATTGAATGCTTCGTAGGCCACACCAAAAAACTTGGCAAGCGAAGCACCAATCTGAGTGGGCCGGATGTGGAAGTTGGCCATGAGCATATGCTCGACAGACTGACCTTCTTCCCGGGCCTGGCGGATGCATTGCTGTAATTCTTCTTGGGACAGCACACCTTCCGTCACCAAGCCGTCGTACTTGGTAGCTTTGCGCCTTTGGCTGTCGCCCGCTTTTTGCATTCGCTGGCGTATGGCAATGCCCAAAGTCTTGCACAGCTGCAGCGCACCGTCTTCCTCAAGTTTTCCAAAAGGCTGATCGCTCCGGTTGTTGATAACCTGCAGCACGCCGTACAACGTCTCTCCGTCCATGACGGGAGCCACCAGCATCTGCTTGGTTCTGTACCCGGATCGCTTGTCAACTTCCTGGAGAAAGCTCAACGCAGGATGAATTTTCTTCAGCGCCTCCTCATCGTAGACGTCCGCAATATTCACCATCTGGCGAGCCATGGCAACGTAGCCCGCAATGCTCTGCGCACTGACCGGGAGTTTCAGGTCGCGGCTGGTATTGAGCCCCGTCTTGACCTTGGAAACAATGGAACTGCGGTCTTCGTTGACTGCATAAAGTGTTAACCGGTCTGCGTTAAAAAGCTTGCAGATGTCCTGGCTGGCTTCGAGCATGATCTGCTCGACATTTTCCGTTTCGTGAATCCGGTTGGTAACCAGCTGAAGCTGCCGGAAATACAGGGCTTCAAAAGTAACGCCCCGCTCCTGGGGAGGCAACATCTGCGAGTCAAAAAACTCGTCCTCGGGGTCACGTTGCAATACGGCGCTCATAGCTCAAACTCCTGGCCCGCCCTCAACCACCGGATGTCGTGCGATACATTCGGGCCAAACGGGCGGGTTTGGTCAAAACGCTGTATCTCGGCCATGATCAGGTCGGTCTCGGCCGGTTTGGTATGGGTAATGTAGATGGGATAACTGTGTCCTCGCTCGATGCAATCGAGTTCATTGGCAAGCGCATGAGGAGAAAGATGAAGGCTCCGCTTGGCAAGGTCGCGCTCACGATTGCTAAATGCCGTTTCGATGACCAGCATGGCAACCCTTATCTGATTAATGCGGGCCCACAGAGCCGGATTCTGTTC
>NZ_JBFUGX010000581.1:0-2663 GCF_056402675.1 Polaromonas sp. P3_C2
CCCCAGAGCAGGAAGGCATCCCGGTCTTCTACCACCAAGCTGGTTTTGCAACCCACAGGCAGCAGGACCTTGGTTGGCACGTGCCCGAACGGCAGGCCCGTCAATACACGTGCCTTCACCTGTTCCTGAAGCCACGCAATGACTGTATCCAGCTTGAAGCCTTTGTCATTCGGCGCCAGTTTGTAGTTGGTGAACTGGCCGAAAATGATTGCCTTCTGCTGCGCCAGAACGCCGGCTTGCAACAGTTGCGTGAGCATGCGCTCCACCCGATAAGGGTGTTCGCCGACATCCTCGACAAACAGGATGCCGCCTTTGACGGCCGGCAGATAGGGCGTTCCCACCAGCGCGGACAGGATGGCCAGGTTGCCACCCCAGAATACCGCGTCTTTAATGGTGAATCCGGCTCTAGCCTTTGCTCCACGAGCGGAAGCGGCTATTAAATTCATAGCGGATTTGGGCAGCTGCCAGCCGGTGCCTTCGCCCTGCCCCGTGATCAGGTCGTCAAAGCAGGCTTCCATGATGTCGTCAGGTGCTTCCGCGCCAAAGTCGTCCAGCGAGGGACCGGCCCAGGTCATCGCCCCGGTTTTGGCCAGCAAGGCCATCTGAAAGGCCGTGAAGTCGCTCAGGCCCACAAAACGCGTGCCTCCGGCGGCAGCCTTGGCGACCGCCTTGTAGTTGATCTTCGGCAGGATGCGGGTGAGGCCGTAGCCGCCGCGGGAGATCAGGGCGATGTCGGCCCCACTGGCTGCCGCACGGTGAATAGAGGCAAGCCGGGTTTCGTCGTCGCCGGCAAAACGCTGATGCTGCGCCAGCGCATCGGTATCGATTTCAACTTCATGTCCCTGGGACTCGAGGCGCTTCACGCCACGCTTGAAAGCTGCTTTGTCACGCACCGCGCTGGAAGGGGAATAGATGTAGATATGTTTTTTCACAGATGCAAGTATCCCATCCCGCGAAGGCCCTCGCCCCCTCCCTGCCGCGGATTGCAGAAGGTATAAACGGGTCAACCATGCTCCTTTACCTGCTTGACCTCCTCGGCGTTGCCGTGTTTTCAGTGAGTGGCGCACTGGCGGCGGGACGCCTGCAGCTTGATTTGCTGGGTGTGCTGGTCCTGGCCTCGCTGACGGCCATCGGCGGAGGCACCCTGCGGGACTTGCTGATGAACCGCCACCCGGTGTTCTGGATGGCCAACCCCACCTACCTGCTGGTGATCTGCGCGGCGGCACTGGGCACAGTGCTGTATGTACAGCTCCTGCCGATTCCTGCGCAGGCCCTGCTGGTGGCCGATGCCTTCGGCCTGGCCCTGTTTGCCCTTTCAGGTGCGCAGCTGGCCGAGGCGGCGCGGCTGTCGCCCATCATCGTGGTGTTGATGGGCACCATGACCGGTGTGGCCGGCGGCGTGATGCGCGACATCTGCAGCAACCAGATCCCCCTGCTGCTGCGACAGGACATTTATGCCAGCGCGGCGATTGCCGGAATTGTGCTGTACCTGGCTCTGAAGACCTTGGGCCTGAGACCCTCCTGGGCGTTCGGCATTGGGCTGGTGGCCGTGGCGGCGCTGCGGCTGAGCGCCATCTTCCTGGGCTGGCATTTACCGGTCTTCAAGCTGGCGGACTGAAAAACCGCACTGCTTGCTGCGCAATCGGCTCACCGTGCTCTTGCACAAAGTGGCCGGCCCGCGGCAGCATCAAGGGCTCGCCGCAACCGCGGATCAGGGCTTGCAGCTCCTTCATGACGGGCGGGCCCAGCACCGGGTCTTGTACACCCACCACCATCAATGTCCGGCCGGGCCAGTCGTTGTGCCAGAACGCGCGCGCCTGGCGTGAAATGGCGGCGCCGTCGGCATCAGGTGCATCCGGCACCATGGGCGGGAACGCGCGCAGCGCGGCGCGATGACCTTTGTCCGGAAACGGCGCGTTGTAGGCCGCGCACTCTGCGGGACTCATCTGCGGATTGCCACGCGCAAAAAGGCGCGCCACATCAAACCCGGGGTTCCTGGCGCACATCTCGCGCCAGGCCACAAAGCCTGCAGGCAAGGGAGCATCCCCGGTGCCCAGCATGGTGTTCATGACCAGCAGGCCTTTGTAGCGATGCGGCACGACCATCGGCAGCGTCAGGCCCAGCAAACCGCCCCAGTCCTGCACCACAAGCACGACGTTCTGCAGATCCAGTTTTTCTACCAACTCGAGCAGTATCTGGCGATGGGCGGTGAAGCTATGAAAGCTGTCCTTCTTGGGCTTGTCGCTTTTGCCAAACCCGACCATGTCCGGAGCTACAACGCGGTGCCCGGCCTGCAGCAGCGGCGGGATCATCTTGCGATAGAGGTAGCTCCAGGCCGGGTTGCCGTGCAGGCACAGAAAGGTCAGGCCGCCTCCCCCCACTTTGTTCTCACCGCCGCCTTCGTCGAGGTAATGCATGCGCAGCCCCTGCAGCGCCGGCAGGTCGCTCACATAACGGGGCGGCCAGGGATAGCCCGGCAGGGCATCAAACGCGGCGTCGGGCGTGCGCAATGCATCCTCGCGCAGCGGATGGGCCAGCCGCGATGCCTCGCGCTGCTCATCCCTGCGCCGGCGAAAGAACTCCTGCAGCAGTGCGCTGCATTCCGCAGCCAGCACCCCGCCCTGCAGTTGGGTCTGGTGGTTCAGCCGGGACTCGGCAAACAG
>NZ_JBFUGX010000582.1:0-2658 GCF_056402675.1 Polaromonas sp. P3_C2
GTCGTTGACAGGCTCAAGTCCGGGCGGAATTTGGCAATTGGGGGTGACGCCGTAGCTCAGCCGGCTCGTCTGGTGACGGCTTTCCACAAAGCCGCCTGCTTCCAGCATGTCCATGGCTTGCTGGACATCGTTGGGTTCATACGTGGGTTTCCAGTGAGGGTGAAGCGAGGCCAGCGTCCACCAGCCGCCGGTGGCGCGCAACCGCAACCACAGGGCACGTACATCGTGGGTGATAAGGTCGCCCATGATTGGTCGCGATCTCGCTCAGGCGCTCTGACGACGTTTACGGTTGGGAGTACGGAGGCCCATCCGTGAGGGCGTTGTTGGCGGTCAGCTCGTGTGCCAGTTTGCGCTGGGCCTGATTGCGCTGATGCGGCATGGTGACCGTGATCTTGCGCGTCTGCTGAAAGGCCAGCGCCCGGCTGGYGGGATTGAGGTAACGCGACGGCCAGAGATCCTCGGGCCTTTTGTCGAGGGCGCGTGCCACGAGCTGCTCGGCCGCCAGCCAGGGGCTGGTCAGCACGCGTTGTATGTGGCTGTAACCGTTTTCCATGGCAATTTTTCGAAGACTGGTACCGCGTTTGCGGAGGGCAGCAATGACATCGGCGGGGTGCATATCTTCCTGTGCGGGTGTCGATTTAATTGTGCTCATATCTAATATTTTGAGCACAAAACAGGCCAAGTCAAACATTTTTTTCTGCCTGTTTCAATTTGTGCTACTTTTATTGTATTTTTTACCAATTAAATGAGTGTTATGTTTGCTCATTTTGTGCTGGGGGGAACAAAATAGTGTTCATGAACACAAAAGAAGCAGCATCAGGGGCGGGGGGATCTGGCAAGCTCCAGCACTATTCCTTTACCGCCGTAASGCCGGTCAAGGCGGAAGAGCCCATTGCGTGGTACCTGCATGAGGCCGCAGCAGCCGTCGACAAGGCGGGTGCCAGGTCTGTGCGAACCGAAGCCAGGTCGGTTTTCATGCGCCAGTTTGGCCAGCGCTGCCGCATGGCCCGGGGTACAAGGGAAATCAATGAGGTTGCGGCCACGGTCGGGGTTCACCGCAACACCATCTGGAACATAGAGCGTGGCGACAGCCTGCCGGATGCGTTCGAGCTGGAAGTACTCGCCAGGGAATACCGGTTGACGCCTGGGCAACTACTGGGCCGGGAAGCTCCAGACGAAACCCGGGCTGCTGCGGCAGTGGCGCGCGACGTGCGCGCGGTCGAGACCGGCACGTTTGTCTATGCGCCCCTGTTTGACCTCCGCGCTTCGCCGGGCCGGGATGTATTCAACGACCTTGGGTCGGTCGTGGCGATGCGACCCTTTGATGTGCAGTTCATCCGGTATGACCTGGGCATTGACCATAACGACATTGTCATGTCCACGGTGGCGGGCGCCTCGATGGAGCCGTGGCTGCATTCCAGGGACGCAGTGCTGACTGACTTGCGGGATCGCGATGCCCTGACGGAGGGCGTGCACATGGTACGGCTTGACGGCGCCTTGCTGGTCAAAAAACTGCAGCGCCTGCCCGGCAAGATATTGCGCGTCAGCAGCTACAACCCGGCGTATGAACCGTTTGACATCCAGGGCTACGAAAGTACAGACCGGGATTTTGCCGTGCTTGGCCGCGTGCGCTGGGCCGGCGTGACTTTTAACTGAGCGTAAGTCCCTAGACCGCAACGCAACAGGCGTGCGCCGCGGATGGCATTGCGGCCCCGGATGCAACGTAAACTCGCATTCCATGGACCACCCCACAGCGATCCGGCCTATCCAGGGCGCGCCAGATATCTCGCGCGAGGATTGGGTGGAAATGCGGTTGATCCACATCTTCATGCGGTATGCCCGCCCGGCCCTGCATTCTGCACTGGTCCTGATCGTGTCCATGGTGGTGATTCTCTACCGCCATGTAGACCTGCTCAGTCTGGGCATCTGGGCAACGGCGGCGACGCTGGTGACCCTGGTGCGGTATCGCGTCATCGGCATTTACCAGCGTTCGCTGCTGGGCGTCAGCGGCCCTGCGTTGCGCGCATTCATGGCGCGCTACACGTGGACGTGGCCCATGAGTGCCATGGTCTGGGGTGCGTCGATGTTTGTGTACTTCCTCAAAGCGCCCGTGTATGACCAGTTCCTCGGCATGATCGTCCTGGTCGGAATGGCCGGGTTTGCGGTGGGCACCTTTTCCTCCTGGCTTCCCTGCTTCAAAGGCTATGTGAACGGCCTGGGCATTTCCACCCTGACGGTATTTTTCTACCAGCTGATGCTGGAAAGAGGAATTTCTTCCACGTTCAATACCTGGGGCATGGTGGTGCTGATCGTCATTTACTGGGTGGTCATTCGCGTGTCGGGCCAGCGCTTTCACCAGGTGCAGCGTGCCAACCTCGAACTGCAGTACGACAACTCCGAACTGATCAGATCGTTGACTGAAAAAAGCCGTGCCGCCCTTGAGGCCATCGAGATCAAGAACCGTTTTATCGCCAGCGCCGCGCATGACCTGCGTCAGCCGGTGCATGCCCTGGACCTGTACGCCGGCTGGCTGGCTGCCGAGCCAGAATTCGTGGCGCAGATAGCGCCCAAGATCGTCCGGTCCACCAAGGCGGTCAACGACCTGTTCAACTCCCTCTTCGACCTGGCGGGGCTGGAGTCCAGTCCGCTGCGGGTCAA
>NZ_JBFUGX010000583.1:0-2647 GCF_056402675.1 Polaromonas sp. P3_C2
CCTCAAACTCAACCACTTGCCTGCAATGAAATATCAGACGGGCAACTGGTCGCGCGCGAACCCGCTGCTGGAACGCTTTGACCTGATCATCGGCAGCGATGTGCTGTATGACCGTGGCCAGCCGGAGGTGTTGTCGCAGTTCATCGAGCTGCATGCGCTGCCGCACACCGAAGTGCTGATCGTCGATCCGGACCGCGGTAACCGGGCCAGCTTCAATCGCAAAATGGATGCACTGGGCTATTCGCGCACCGAGACGCGCGTGACCAAATTGCCGGCCGGCGGCAGTTACAAGGGGCGTCTGTTGCAATACCTGCGGAAACCAGTCGCCTGAAGCTTCAGGTATTGAGCGCTTCGAGCAATTCAGTCTCGATCGCGATCTGTGCCTTGTTGTGCTGCAGCTCCGGTCCATCGATCAAAAATGTATCTTCCACGCGCTCGCCCAGCGTGCTTACCTTGGCCAGTTGCAGGTTGATGCGGTGACGGGCCAGCACCCGTGCGATGCGGTAGAGCAGCCCGACCCGGTCGCTGGCCGACACGCTGAGCAGCCAGCGCTGGGCTTTTTCATCGGGCCGCAGGTCCACGCGCGGAGCGATCGGGAAACTCTTGACCCGGCGCGATACACGGCCTTTACTCGGAGGCGGCAGAGGTCCGGGGTTCTCGATGGTGCGATCCAGTTCGGCCTCCACCATGGCCGCCAGTTCGCGGTAGTGGTCGGCCAGCGTGGGGCTGACCACCTGGAAGGTGTCCAGCGCATAACCATTTTTCGCTGTGTGGATCTTGGCGTCCAGGATGCTGAAGCCGGCTTCGTCAAAGTAGCCGCAGATGCGTGCAAACAGGTCGGGCGCATCGGGCGTGTAAACCAGTACCTGCATGCCTTCGCCTGCCGACGAACGACGCGCGCGGACGATCGCCTTGGCCTTGCCCACGTGTCGCGAGAGCTGGCGTGCATGCCAGGCGATGTCGGAGGCCTCATGGCGCATGAAATAGCTGACGTCCAGCGTGTCCCACAGTGCCTTGTGTGCCTCGAAAGGTTCGGCGTGYAGGGCCAGTGTGGTCAGGGCTTCGCGCTTGCGGGCCTCCACTTCGGCATCCGCATCGGGCGCGCGGCCACCCAGCACGCGCAGCGTGTAGCGGTACAGGTCTTCCAGCAGCTTGCCTTTCCAGGCGTTCCAGACCTTGGGGCTGGTGCCGCGGATGTCGGCCACCGTCAGCAGGTACAAAGCCGTCAGGTAACGCTCGTTGCCCACGCGTTTGGCAAACGCGGCAATCACTTCGGGGTTGCTCAGGTCTTCCTTCTGGGCGATGCGGCTCATGCTCAGGTGCTCACCGACCAGGAATTCGATGAGTTTGGAGTCTTCGGCGCCAATACCATGCTGGCGACAAAAAACGCGCACGTCCTTGCAACCCAGCTCGGAGTGGTCGCCGCCGCGGCCCTTGGCGATGTCGTGGAACAGCGCGGCGATATAAAGAATCCAGGGCTTGTCCCAGCCGGCCGCGAGCTGCGAGCACATCGGGTACTCGTGCGAGTGCTCGGCCATGAAAAAACGCCGCACGTTGCGCAGAACCATCAGGATGTGCTGGTCCACCGTGTAAACATGGAACAGGTCGTGCTGCATCTGTCCGACGATCTTGCGGAAGATCCAGAGGTAGCGGCCCAGCACCGATGTCTGGTTCATCAGCCGCATGGCGTGGGTGATGCCCTCGGGCTGCTGAAGGATGCGCCGGAAGGTGTCGCGGTTGACCGGGTCGCTGCGGAACTTGCTGTTCATCAGTCCGCGGGCGTTGTAGAGCGCGCGCAGGGTGCGCGCCGACAGGCCCTTGATGCCCACGGTTGTCTCGAATACCAAAAAGGTTTCCAGGATGGCGTGCGGTTCACGCGCATACAGGTCGTCGCTGACCACCTCCAGCATGCCGGCCTTGTCGTAAAAGCGCTCGTTGATGGGCCGCAGCGGGTAGGTGTTGGGGTTGAGCCGTTCTTCGATATTGAGCAACAGGATCTGGTTGAGCTGGGTCACGGCCTTGGCGGCCCAGTAGTAGCGCTTCATCACCGCCTCGCTGGCGCGGCGCGGCACCTTGCTGCCGTCGTCGGCTTCGGCGGAATAGCCGAAGGACTCGGCCACGGCGGTCTGCAGGTCRAACACCAGGCGGTCTTCACGCCGGCCGGCAATCAGGTGCAGGCGCGCGCGTATCAAGCTCAGCAAGGCTTCATTGGCCTTGATCTGCCGCACTTCAAAGGCCGTAGCCAGGCCGTTGCGGGCCAGGTCGTCCCAGGATTTGCCCAGGCCGGCGGCCCGTGCCACCCACAAAATCACCTGCAGGTCTCGCAATCCACCCGGGGATTCCTTGCAGTTGGGCTCGAGCGAGTAGGGGGTATTTTCGAACTTGTTGTGGCGCTGGCGCAGCTCCAGCGTCTTGGCCACGTAAAAAGCCTGCGGGTCCAACACGACGGCCAGCCGGTYTTGCAGCTGCAGAAAATTCTTTTTGGATCCGGCGACCAGGCGGGCTTCGAGCAGCGAGGTTTGCACCGTGACGTCTTTGGCCGCTTCTTCGACACAACCGGAAATCGTCCGCACGCTGGAGCCAATTTCCAGGCCCACATCCCAGCAGGCGCCGATGAAGCTCTCTACCTTGGCCTTGAGGGCCGGGT
>NZ_JBFUGX010000584.1:0-2636 GCF_056402675.1 Polaromonas sp. P3_C2
ATTGAGGAAGAAGTCGACAAGCTGGTCTGGTCGATTCGCTGGGGCGCAGACACCGTGATGGACTTGTCGACGGGTGAGAACATCCATGAAACGCGCGAATGGATTTTGCGCAACTCGCCGGTGCCCATCGGCACGGTGCCGATCTACCAGGCGCTGGAAAAAGTCAACGGCAAGGCCGAAGACCTGACCTGGGAAATCTTCCGCGACACGCTGATCGAGCAG
Organism: Polaromonas sp. P3_C2; assembly: GCF_056402675.1. NCBI lineage: Bacteria > Pseudomonadati > Pseudomonadota > Betaproteobacteria > Burkholderiales > Comamonadaceae > Polaromonas > Polaromonas sp. P3_C2. Next base: position 223 of record NZ_JBFUGX010000584.1, read on the forward strand.
GCGGAGCAGGGCGTTGACTACTTCACCATCCACGCCGGCGTGCGCCTGGCCTATGTGCCGCTCACGGCGAATCGCCTGACGGGCATCGTCTCGCGTGGCGGCTCCATCATGGCCAAGTGGTGTTTGTCGCATCACAAGGAAAGCTTTTTGTACGAACGCTTTGACGAGATCTGCGAGATCATGAAGGCGTATGACGTGTGCTTCTCGCTGGGTGATGGCTTGCGCCCCGGCTCGATTGCCGATGCGAACGACGAAGCGCAGTTTGCCGAGCTGCACACGCTGGGCGAGCTCACGCAGATCGCCTGGAAGCACGATGTGCAGGTGATGATTGAAGGCCCGGGCCACGTGCCGCTGCAGCTGGTGAAAGAAAACGTAGACAAGCAGCTTGAAGCTTGTTTTGAAGCGCCTTTCTACACGCTGGGCCCGCTGATCACCGACATCTCGCCGGGTTATGACCACATCTCTTCTGCCATGGGCGCAGCCAACATCGGCTGGTACGGCACGGCCATGCTGTGCTACGTGACGCCGAAAGAGCATTTGGGCCTGCCGAACCGCGACGATGTGAAGCAGGGCCTGATCGCCTACAAGATCGCCGCGCATGCGGGCGACCTGGCCAAGGGCTACCCGGGCGCGCAGATGTGGGACAACGCGGTGTCGAAAGCGCGCTTTGAGTTCCGCTGGGAAGACCAGTTCCGCCTGGCGATCGACCCCGACACGGCGATGGCTTATCACGACGAAACGCTGCCCAAAGAGAACGCCAAGGTGGCGCATTTCTGTTCGATGTGCGGGCCGAAGTTCTGCTCGATGAAAATCTCGCAGGAGGTGCGCGAGTTTGCCCGGCTTAACCCGGCCAGCACCACGCTGGCGCCGGCAGCCACGACAATTCCCATCAAGCAGATCGCCACCGGCTTTGAGGAAAAGGCCAAGGAGTTCCGCGAAGGCGGGAGCGAGATCTATTCCTGAGTTGTTTCGGAGCCGTCCCTGACATGAGCACTTTGCACATCGGTATTGCGGGCGCGGGCCTGGCCGGCCGCACGCTGGCCTGGCGCCTGCTGCGTGCAGGCTGCCGCGTCAGCCTGTTCGATGCGCGGGCGCGTGACGATCTGGCCACGGCCTCGATGACGGCGGCGGCCATGCTGTCGCCGCTGGCGGAACTGGCGGTGGCGGACGAGGCCGTGTTTGCCTTGGGCCAGCGCTCCATGCAGCTGTGGCCGGAGTGGATTGCAGAGTTGGAGGCTGAAGGCTTGCCGGTGTATTTCCGGCGCGAAGGTACGCTGGTGGTGGCCCATGCGCCCGACCAGAGTTCGCTGGAACATTTCACCCGCCTGCTGATGCACAAGCTGCCTGATGCGTCACGCGCGCAGGTACAGGCGCTTGATGCCGCTGCGCTGGGCCGTGCCGAGCCGGCATTTGCCGGGCGCTTTGGCGGTGGCTTGTTGCTGGAGGGCGAAGGCCAGCTGGCCAATGACCAGTGGATGGCCGCGCTGGCGGTGGAGATCGACAGGCTGGGCGGTACCTGGCTCGAAGGTCAGGCGGTCAACGCCGTGGAAGAGGGGCGCATCGTCTGCGCCGGGCAAACTCATCGTGTGGATATTGCGGTGGACGCACGCGGTGTGGGTGCGAAGGAAGGCTGGCCGCAGCTGCGCGGCGTGCGCGGCGAGGTGCTGACGGTGGAATGCGCCGGCGTGACGTTGCAGCGCCCGGTGCGTCTGATGCATCCGCGCTACCAGCTGTATGTGGCGCCACGGCCCGGCCACCGCTTTGTCGTCGGCGCGACCGAACTGGAGTCGGAAGACAGCGGGCCGGTGACCTTGCGCTCCACGCTCGAGCTCGCCAGTGCGCTGCACAGCCTGCACCCGGCGTTTGGCGAGGCCAGGGTGCTGCGCCTGGCGGCTGCGCTGCGGCCCGCGCTGGACGACCACCGGCCGGCGATTGCGCTGCGCAACGGTGTCTGGCATATCAATGGCTTGTACCGGCATGGTTATCTGTGTGCGCCCGCGCTGGTGGACGGGCTTGTCCATAAACTCCTGGGGTACGGAGAATGAATGACATGACGACGACAACATTGCAGATCTCTTTGAACGGCGAACGCATGGAAACCGATGCGTCAACCCTGCAGGCTTTGCTGCAGGCGCGGGGCTACGACTTCAAGAGCGCCTTTGCCTGCGCCATCAACAACGGGTTTGTGCCGCGGCCGCAGTGGCCGGAGCGTGCGCTGCAAGACGGCGACCGCGTCGACGTGGTCACGCCTATCACCGGAGGCTAGAAATGGCACACCCCCGTCGGATGCTCACTGCGTGTAGCACCTTCCCCCCTTGCAGGGGGCGACACCWGCGGCCTGGCGGAGCCAGTTCCGCGGCGTCTGCTGGCATCGCGATACTTTTGCGGAACGCTTGATATGACAACATCTGCGT
>NZ_JBFUGX010000585.1:0-2634 GCF_056402675.1 Polaromonas sp. P3_C2
CGATATGGTGGCCTGTGGCCATGATGAATGCGCCCAGGCGAAGTTTGCGTTGAGTCATGAGGGATTTCTTTCTTTGGTAATGGGGTCAGCTGTGCGAGGAAACCGGTTTCCACGCTGTGAAGTGGCGCTCCAGCGCCTGCAGTGCGAAGTTGAGCGTGACCCCGATGGCAGTGATGGCGATGATCCCGAAGTACATGTCGGCGATCAAAAAGCTGAACTGGGCGTAAATGATCAGGTAGCCCAGCCCGGCCTTGGCACCCACCATCTCGGCGGCAATCAGCACCAGCATGGCGGAGGCCGCAGCCAGGCGTATGCCCACAAAGATGGTCGGCACGGAAGCCGGCAGGATGACTTTCAGGAACAACTGGCGCGGTGTCACGCCCATGGTGCGGGCCGACTTCACGAGCAGTGGATCCACCTGCCGCACGGCCGAGATGGTGTTGAGCAACAGGGGCCAGGCGCACGAATACACCACGATGGAAACCTTGGACACCTCGCCAATGCCCAGCAGCAGCAGGAACACCGGCAGCAATGCCAGCGGTGCCGTGTTGCGCAGCAGCTCAATCAGCGGGTTGAGTGTGTTGCCCAGGCGCCGGTACCAGCCGATGGCCAGCCCCAGCGGAATGGCGAACACGATGGCCAGCAGCAAGCCGCCAAGCGAACGGGCCAGGCTGATGGAGGTGTGTTCCCACAGCTGGCCGTTCAGTGCCAATGCCCAGCCGGCGGCAAGCACCTCGCTGAGCGGCGGCAGGAAGGTCGGGTCGGTGAGGCCCAGGCGCGGCGCCAGTTCCCACAGCAGGGCCAGCGCCACGATCAGGCCGGAGCGCCAGGTGGCATTGGCAACTTGCGCCTGCAGGCGCTTCCAGAGCGGCGGCGTGTGAAGGGCCAGGGGTGCGGCGCCCGCGTTCAGGGCAATGTCAGACATGGGCAATTTCCTTGAGGATGGGTTGTGAGGAAATACGGGCGCGGCGTTCGCGGCGGGCAGATGCCACCTCGTCATGCAGCTGCGACCAGATCTCGTGGCGCAGCTCGCCGAACAGCGGCAGCGAGCGCACGTCGTCGGTGCCGCTGCGCAAGGATTCGGGGATGTCCACTATCTGCTTGATGCGGCCCGGCCGGGTCGTCATGATGGCCACGCGCTGGCCCAGCACCACGGCTTCGTCGATGCCGTGCGTGATGAACACAATCGTCTTGCCGGTGCGTTGCCAGATTTCGACCAGCTCTTCCTGCAGCGTTTCGCGTGTCTGCGCATCGAGCGCGGCAAAGGGCTCGTCCATCAGCAGCACTTGCGGCTCGTAGGCCAGGCTGCGCGCAATGGCCACACGCTGTTTCATGCCGCCGGAGAGTTCATGCGGAAAGCGGTTGGAAAAATCGGTCAGGCCCACCAGCTCCAGGTAGTGCGCGGCCTTCTCGCGCCGGGCGCGTTTGCCCTCGCCTGCCACCTCCAGGCCAAAGGCCACGTTGTCCAGCGCGCTGAGCCAGGGGAAGAGGGCGTACTGCTGGAACACCACACCGCGGTCGCGCGCCGGGCCGGTCACGGGCTGGCCGTCAATCAGCACGCGGCCGCTGGTGGGCAGTGCCAGGCCGGCCAGCAGGTCGAGCAGGGTGGACTTGCCGCAGCCGCTGGGCCCGACCAGCACCAGGAACTCGCCGGGGCGCACGTCAAGCGTCACGTCATGCACGGCAACAAATCGTTTGGCGGCGCCGCCGTCGTCCGCGCGAACGGTGAACTCCTTGCTGACGTTTTCAAAGCGGATTTTTGCGGCGCTCATTTGGCGGCCGCCAGTTTTTCGCCGCTGTTGGCGTAGGGGTTGAAAGCGTTGGTGTACAGGTCAGTGGGCTTGACCTGGCCGGGCTTGAGCAAACCATCCTTGACCAGCCAGTCGATCCAGATCTGCAGCTCCTTGTCCTTGATCACGCCTCCGGTTCCCGCCACGCCGGTACTTTTCCAGTACTGGATGGTGTCTGTGCTTTCGGCGCGCTTGCGGCCGTCAATGATCTTGACGAAGCGCGCCCGCACCTCGGCTGGCGGTGTGTTGCGCGCCCATTCGATGGAACGCGCCAGCGCCGACACCAAATGGCGGCTGGTGTTGGGGTTCTGTTCGATGAACTTGTTGTGCAGAACGATCGAGCCCGCCGTGAAGTTGCCATACAGGTCGCGGTCTGTGAACAGCGGGCGTATGCCGCCGCGCTCCCGCGCCTTGTCGCGCAGCACACCGCCTAGGGTGGTGACTTCGACCTGGCCCTGGCGCAGTACCTGTTCACCGGTGACCGGCGGCGTTACGACCAGCGTCACCTGTTTGGCTTCCGCTTCGCTGAGCCTGGCGCGTTCCAGGTATTCGCGGACCATGAACTCGTGGTGTGCGCCCAGCGTGTTCACCGCGACTTTTTTGCCGATCAGGTCGCGTGCGGATTTGATCGGGCTGTCTTCCTTGACGTAGTAGCCGGTCCAGGTGTTTTCATCCACACCGTAGTAGCCCAGCACCGCCTTGATAGGCGCTTTCTTGGCCAGCAACTTCACGACTGCGCCGTTGAAGGCGCCACCCAGGTCGACATCGCCAGTGACCACGCTCTGGATGTCTTGCGGGCCGCTGATGGTGTTGCCCACCCATTTGGCCTTGAGCGGCGCAAGGT
>NZ_JBFUGX010000586.1:0-2604 GCF_056402675.1 Polaromonas sp. P3_C2
GTCTGGCGGGGCGTGTTCAGTCGGCACGGCAGGTTTAGAAGTCGCGGCGCACGGTCACGGAGAAAAGGCTGCGGTTGTAGTCGGAAATGGCAATGTTTGACTTGACGGAGGTCAGCGACAACTGCGGCGTCACGCGCCAGAGTTTGGCGGGGACCCAGTTGAGGCCAAGGTTCAGATTGAGCTGCCTGTCGGTGCGGGTGACCAGGAACAGCGGATCGGTGCCACCGTATTTGCGGTCTTCATAACTGATATTGCCAAAAAAGGCGAGGTCGTCCCTGATGGATTTCTGTGTACCCAACCGGATGCCGAACAGGTGGTGGCCCATGTGCGGAACGCCGCTGGCTTTTTCCTTCTCGGCACCCACATAAATACCCCCGAAGACCAGCAAACCGTCGCGGAATGCATGGGCGTAGGACGTACCCAGCACGGTTCGGTCCGCATCACGAAGCGATTGACCCGGATAGCTCAACTCGCCCCATTGCAGGTAAGTGCTCCACTGGCGGAAGCCGTCGATGCGGTAGGTCCATTCGCCGACCAGGCCTTGCTGGTCGCGCGCGCGGGATCCGGCGACGGTATAGCTGCCGGCCTGGACGACACCGGTGAATTCATGCTTTTCGTAGCGGTAGCTGGCACCGGCGTTGACATCAACCTGGCCGGTGTTGAAGTCGTTGTACTTGGCATTGACGYGCGCATTGCCGCTTGCGTTCGCGATCAACGACCAGCGCGGGTCGACGACGTAACGGGCTGACAGCCCGCCACCCAGAGTCATGAAGGCATCCCTGGTCTCGACACCCGAAGCATTGAGGGTGAAAATTGCGCCGCCAAAAAGCGGAACCGCGACATTGGGATTGCCGGGGCCGCTGTTGACATTGGTGTCGTAGCCGACGCTGGCTTCCAGGTACGGTTTGACGGACGAGCGGGCGGCTTCTTCCGTGCGATCAATGGCTTGCAGGAATTGGTCGATGGTGGCGGCGGCCTCCGTCGGGATGTTGTCTTGTTTGGCTTCCAGTAACACCTTGCGCGAGCCGGCGTTGTCCCCGACGGCAAAAAGTGCCCGTCCAAGCTCCGCGCGCGCACGGGAGTTGGCCGGCTGCACCGCCAGCACGCGTTCGAGCGCGAATATGGCGCGGGTGAATTGCCCTGTGTCGTTGGCGGCGATACCCAGCACCGTGTCGAAGTCGGGGTCGCCTGCGCGTGCGGTTTCCTGGGGCTCAAGCAGATCGAAGGCTTTTTGTGCCTGGCTCTGGTCGAGCAGCGTACGCGCCTGACTGACCAGTGCATCGACTTCCGCATGCGCTGCAGCGGCCATCATGACGGCGAGAAGGATGCCGGTACTTTTGAAGATGAAGGATTTTTTTGAAGACATAAGTATTGGGTTTTACCGGTCCCGGGTAACAACTCGTAAGTAACAAAAGTTTTATATCACGATGAGGGGTCTTTCAACGCTTTTTTACACCTTTGCCGCCCTGCGCAAGTGCATGGAGGCAACACCTTTTCGGCGTTTGGCGGGTCGGTTGGTCATATTTACGTGTTCGCCTTGCGTGCCTAGGGTATTTACGGGTTTTTTGAGGCGGCTTCAGGCTTAATATCAGCAACTACTTATATTAAGAATAAATCGCTATGAACGAGATGATCCAGACCAGTGCGCAAGTCGAGAGAGGCCGTGTGTTTGAGCTGGCGGCCGAGTTGTTCGCTGTGCTCGCGACGCCGATGCGCTTGCGTGTCTTGAGCGCCTTGTGCGAACGTGAAAAGTCCGTGAATGAGTTGCTGGCGGAGATCGACACCACCCAGCCCAATCTTTCCCAGCATCTGGCCGTGCTGTACCGCACCGGTGTGCTGGCCAAGCGCAAGGAAGGCACCCAGGTGATTTACCGCGTTCAAAGCGAAAAAGCCGTGGCGCTGTGCCGCAGTGTCTGCACCCAGATCGCCATCGAGCTGGATGAGCCGGGCGGATTGTCGCCGGCCGAAAGCCTGTCGCCGCGATCCGCCTCCCAAGACGCCTGAACCGAAAGAACGCCCTTTATGCTGAGCCGTTTTTTACAGCGCGCGCCGGAGAATTTCCTCTCAGGGGCGCAAATAGCGGACGTGCGCGCCGGGCGCCGCGGTTTTCTGGCCGGCGCGTTTGCAGCTGCGTCAGCCGGGGTGGCGGCGGTGGGTCAGGCCCGGGCAGCGACTCCGGAGGGCGATGCCAATATCCTGAACCTTCCCGCCCACAGCAAGGGCCTGGGCCAGCCCGTGGCGGCCCGTGGTTACGGCCTGCCCAGCGAATGGGAAAAAAACCTGCAGCGCCGCGAGAGCCCGGGCCTCACGCGCATCGGCCAGGCCAGCGTGAGCTTTTGCCCATTGCAGGGCCTCTTCGGCATCATCACCCCCAGCGGCCTGCACTTTGAACGCCACCACCAGGGCTGGTGGGACATCGACCCATCGAAACACCGGCTGATGGTCAATGGCTCCGATGACGCCATGCTCAAGCGCCCCATGGTGTTCAGCATGGATGAGTTGATGCGCCTGCCGAACGTCAGCCGCATGCACTTCATCGAATGCGGCGCCAACACCGGCATGGAGTGGGGCAACTCGGCGGTGCCAACGGTGCAGTACACCCAC
>NZ_JBFUGX010000587.1:0-2600 GCF_056402675.1 Polaromonas sp. P3_C2
AGGAGGCCACCCTGCTGTGCCTGGGCGATTCGCTGACCTTTGGCTACGGCGCCCCGGCGGGCGCCAGCTACCCGCAGCAGCTGGAACTGCTGACCGGCTACGTCACGCAGAACGCGGGCATCAACGGCGACACAGCGGCCGGTGCGCTGGCACGCCTGCCGGCGCTGCTGCAGGAAAACAAGCCGGGCCTGGTGCTGGTGTGCATTGGCGGCAACGACTTTCTGCGCAACATGCCGCTGGACAGCACCCGCGCTGCCATCAGGTCGATTGTGCAAACCGCCGCTGCCAGCACGCAGGTGGTGCTGATCGCGCAGCCCAAACCCGTGCTGCTTTCTGCCGCGATGGGCTCACTGAAAGACCATGAGGTGTATGCCGAGATCGCCGCGGAAACAGCCACCCCGCTTTTTGCCGATGCCTGGTCTTATGTGCTGTCACGCAGCGAATTGCGTTCTGACCAGATCCACGCCAATGCGGAAGGCTACAAGGTGTTTGCCGGGCGTTTGGCCGACTGGCTGCGCGACAGGAAATTTGTCGCCTGACGGGTTTGTCAGCCGGTGCGGTCGCGCCTGGCTGCCGTTTCAAGAAACGCCGCGTGGCGCGCCGGGATCTGCGTGAGCGCATAGGCAGCCGCCTGCTCGCGGATGCTGTTGCGGTCACCGCTGAACCTGCGGGTTTCGGTGAACACCGCGTCCCCACGTCCATCACGCCCCGCAAACATCCAGGCAAAGCACTGCGTGCCGGCGGGAATCTTCGGGTCGGTGCCGTCGGTCACGCCGGTGTTGGCAATGGCCATGGTGGCCTCGCTCTTTTGCATCGCGCCGCGCACCATCTCGGCAGCCACCTCTTCGCTGGTGAGGTTGCAGCGCTCGATGGTTTCTGCTTTCACCCCAAGGCAACGCTGTTTGGCCCGGGGTGAATACACCACATAAGCCGACTCCAGCAAGGACCCCGCACCCGGCACATCCGCGAGGTGTGCGGCGATCAGGCCTGCGGTGCAGGACTCGGCGGTGGCCAACACCAGCGAGTGGTTTTTCATGTAAGCCGCGACGGCCCTGAGCTGGTTGCTGCTGGCGTCGCGGGAGGACTGACGGGAAGGCGGACTTGTGCTCTCAGGCGTCATGGCGTGCGGCCCAGGCGGCACCTGAACCTTTAGCGGAGATATCCAGACTATGCGTTGCCGGTGCCCACGCGGCCAGAGCGTGTTGCTKACGGCCTTGTAGGAATGATGTGCGCCCCGGCGCAGGACCCTGCCCGCTTGCGGCTCCGCCATCACCCTACACAAACAGAAGCCCGCAGAGTCATGCTATTGATTTCATAGCTGCTTGCGCACGGCCTGACTGGTCCGCAGGCTCACGGGCAGACGGATTCGCGTCAGGTACGTATGACAGGCTACATGCCCGGTGCCGGCCCAGGGCAGGCTTCAGCCATCACCCAGCCCGATGGGCGCCGGCGCCTCCATCACGATGCGTGTGAAAAGCCGGTCATACACCGGGTCTGCCGCGTGCTTGCCGGCAAGCGGGTCGCGGTTTTGCTGGAAGGCGGCGTCCAGCTCTTTCCAGTCGGCCTCGGTGAGCACTTTTTCAGCCTCGGGCAGGATGATCGTTTCTTCCAGCCGCATGTGCTCCAGGTAAAACTCGACGTAACGTTTGCACTGCGCCTCGAACTCGGGCTTTCGCTGCTCGCCCAGCAGCTCCCAGGCCAGCAACAGGTGCTGCAGTTCACGCACAGCCTTCTCGCCGCTCATGTGGTCGCGCTCCAGCTGCTGCACCGTAGCCATGACCGATGGCGCGGAGCGCACCACACGCGGAAACAGCAGGTCTGACTCCTTGGGGTGATGCAGGCGCTCGGGGAACTCGTCGATATAAAACAGCATGGCCCGAAAGACGTCGAAGAATTGCTGCGCACGGTCGCCCGGGCCGCGCGCCACCATGAGCAGCATGGAGCGCAGCATGGCGGAAAGGGAGGCGTGCTCATCGAGGATGATCTGCACGCTGGCATGTTTGTGAATGGCGGTCTCCAAGGTTATCGGCGAATTGCCAATAGCGCCCAGAATGCCTCCAGGCACCGCCGCCGGCCTTGACGAAGATCAAACGGCGTGCACTTGGCGCATCATCCGCCTGCCAAGCAAGCCAGCTTCGACGACAAGCGTGGTCGGTGGACTTGTGCAGACCTTCCCTAGCGGTAACCTGCACGAAACTCCACCGGGGTACATCCAACCTCCCGTTTGAAGAACTTGGTAAAGTTGCTGGAGTCGTCGAAACCCAGCTCGTAGCCTATCCCGGCGATGGGCATCCCGGTGTGTGCAAGTAGCCGCTTGGCCTCCAGCGAAATCCTGTTCGCCACAAACGCTTTCGCGCTAACCCCCGCAACATTCAGGGTGACGCGAGTCAACGTTCGCGTTGTGCAGCCGATGGCATCGGCATATTGCGCCAAGGTATGCCACTTCGCAAACGATTGATTCAGGAGGAGCCGAAACCTCCGAAAACGATCCAGCTCCGAAGGCCGGACGGTGCCATCGCTGCGTTGTTGCTGGTGCGCCAGAACCAGCCGCAGGAGCACGGTGCAAAGCTGGTGCAGCAACAGGGCCTGAACCTCTGGCT
>NZ_JBFUGX010000588.1:0-2597 GCF_056402675.1 Polaromonas sp. P3_C2
CGTTCGCGCTGCACGGCGAAGTCGAGCGAATTGGTTTGGCGTACCAAAATGACCGTCTTCGCAGGATCGCGAAGAACCGGGCTCCAGGGCAAGGGAACGTTGTCCGGAGAAATTTCAATCAAATGATCTCCGGCCGCCACGTAGGGAAACTCGTAGCGGCCCTGGCTGTCGGTTCGTGTCACGTAGCGCCGGTCGAGGATGACGGTGACACCAGGCACGCCACCTTCGGACGCTTCCCTGCGGCCATTGCTGTCTGCGTCGAAAAACACCGTGCCTGTCAGCCCGCCGGAGCCGGTTCCGGGCAGGCCGCCTAGCGGTGCTGTGGAGGTGCCGGCCCGGTCTTCGTAGCGCAGCAGCAGCTGGATGCTGCGGTTGGTCTGGGTGGTTGCAATGGCCTGCTGCGTTGCTGCCGTCAGGGCCGAGACCACCAGTGCCGGAAGCGGTTCCTGCCCGCGTGACTCGGTGTAACGAAGGGTGAGCGACCAGCCGCCATAAGGTTGCCAGCTCACGCCGACATTGGCATTGACCGACTCGCCGCCGTCGCTGCGGCGTGCACCCCGCACCGACCCATCCAGCGACCATTGCGACCACGGCGACAGGGTGCCAAGAATGCCCCAGATCAGGCCTGTGGTGGGGCTGACATTGCCGCTCATCCGCTCCCATGCCAGCGAGGTGCCGAAAGTGGCCGGCAAGACAACCGGCCAGCTTTGGTCTACCCCGAGCCGGGTTGTCCGGACGCCGGATGCATTGGCCAGGTCGGCGCGCCATTGTGTCTGGCCCCAGTCGCTGGCGCGGCTCCAGGACAGCTGCGCCGACTGGCCGGGGCTGGTGATGGTACGAAAGCTCAGGGCCGCGCCCACCGAGTTGCGCGAATCGAGCAGGTAGCGGCCGTTGACGTTGATGAAGGCACTGCGTCCCGACGCACCGCTGCCTGCGCCGGCACGGCTCACGCTGTCACTCAGCTCGACCGCATACCCGGCTTGCCACTGCCGGGTGGAGGTGTCGGCCTGCCAGTAGACGCCTTGCAGGTCGCTGGCGAGGACCGTGGTGCCCCAGCGCAAATTGGGTTCAAAGCGGAAAACACCGGCTGTGGTACGCCAGCGTTCGGTGCGCCACGCGGCATCCAGCCAGAGGCCAGTGGCTTCGCCGCCCTGCGTGCTGTTGCTGCGCACCAGGTTGGCCTGCATGCGCAGGCCGCCGACCCGCTCGCTGGGCGACCCATAGCCGGTAGCCAGTCCCGTGCCCCACGGCGCTGCGCCTTCCCAGGACGCCGCAGCAAAGTAAGCGCGGGTGTTCAATGAGTTGCCGAAGCCTCCGTTGTCCGAAATATTTTTACCGTCGATCAACTGGAATGCGGCGTCAGTGCGGCTTCCTGCCCCCAATGCGTCACCGGTGGGAAGGCGAAATTGCGCACCGGCAGACCCGATGCTGCCGCCGGAAGTCTGGAAGCCGACGGCATCCAGCCCGCTAAAGAGGCCGGTACGTCCCGCGGCTGCGTTCAGGTCTACGGCGTCGTTGAGGTACCACTGTCCACCAACACCCCGGATGGGCGTGGCCGGCACCGATACCCGCCCGGTACCACGGGCGAGCCGGGTGCTGACGGTATTGATGTCGCCCGCGTTGTGGTTGGCAAACCAGCCGCCGTCCAGCGGCAGGGCGCGCTGGTCAATGCGCCAGGTGCTGCCGCTGTTTTGGGCCTGGTTGCCCGGCGCATTCGACTGCTGTTGGACCAGGTTGGCATTGATCGAGAGCGCGCCGTGGTTCGGTGTGTCCACGAAGCCGCCTATGCCCAACGCGCGGGAGGTGGTGTCGCCACCGCCACCGTTCTGCTTGAACAGGGAATAGTCAACACGCCAGCTTCGCGGCCAGCCAGCTTCGTTGTATTCGCTGGCCTTCAGCTGAAGTCCGCCGTCAGGGTCCGGCAGGCCCTCCATAACGCGGTCCACATAAGGCTGGCCCTCAGCGGGCGGAGCCGTTGCCTGGGCCAGGGCCGCAGCCGTTGCAAAACCGGTCCCAAGTCCTGCAAGGCCGATGCGCCACCACTTGAGTGGCAAGGAAGAAGGGATGATCGGCGTGTGCGCTCGTCGCTTCATGGGGCGAAGCGCTGCTCAATACTTTGTGTTTGGCCTTTGCCCCATTCGAGCTTGCCGCGCACCGTGACGGGATAGCGGATCTGCGCCGCGGTGTCCTGGTCTCCCGGGCGAGTGGCACTCAGTGGGATCGTGCGTGTCTCGCCGGGAAGTATGGGGGTGTTGGCTGGCGAAAATTCCAGTGAGGTATTGGATGCATCGGTGCCGTTCAGGAAGCCGGTGACACGGCCGTGGGCCGTGCCGCTGTTGCGGATCTGCAGGACGGGTGTGGGCTTGCCGTTCACGGTCTGGACGCCCGAGCCGGCGACGCTCAGCTCCGGTGTGGCGCCGCCGATGGTGACGTACACCACCACGCCGAGACGCGCGGAAAATGGGATGGGGGGGCCCGACTCCATGCGGGTAACCTGCTCCTGGCCTTCCAGCATGATGGCAAAGCGGCATTCACCAGGCTTTGCATCGGGGGGCACATTGACTTCAAAGCGAAACCGGTAAGGACGCCCACCCGCA
>NZ_JBFUGX010000589.1:0-2590 GCF_056402675.1 Polaromonas sp. P3_C2
CAAGTGGGTGGGATGAGTCTTTGGCGTTAGCGGGTAGAGGGCGGGGCGACTGCCGCGCCCTCAATGCCGTGGCGCGCCAACGCTGTGGCCACAAATCCCGAAGCCTTCATCTCTTCGACAAACGCCGCCAGGTAGCGCGCACCGGCCTCGCGCCCCTTGGGCAGGCCCATAGCCTGGTTGATCACCATGAAGCGCCCCGGTAGCAAACGCACGCCCGTTATGCGTTTAGCGTCAGCCTCCAACTGCTGCTTGACGCCGGCCGCCACCTCGATGTTCTGCGCGACCATCACATCGGTCACCGCCGGGGAGGTGGGGGCCTTCACCAGCCTGGCCGCTTTCAGTTCACGGGTCAGATAGAGATCGTAGGCACTGCCGTTGCCGACCACGACGCGGTTGGCCACCTGGTCCACCTCTTCATTGCGTTGTATCGGCGAGTCCATGCGCACCAGGTACGCGCCCTCGATGATCACGTAGGGCGGCGTCTGCAACATGTCTGCGCCGCGCACCGGGTCTATCGCGACAAAGGCGATGTCAACCTGCACATCCCTGACCGCTTCGACCACCTTGCCGGCCGATGTGAAGGTCACCAGCTGCACCGGTACGCCCAGGCGCTTGCCGAGTTCGTTGGACAGATCCACCGAGACGCCGCGCGGTGAACCGTCCGGCATGCGAGCCGCCAGTATGGGGTTGCCGAAATTGATGGCAGCCCTGAGCTTGCCGGACGGCGCCAGTTCGGCGGCAGGAGCCGGCGGCGCAGAGACACAACCCAGCAGCGCGAAACCAGCCAGCGCCAGCACGGCCAGTGCGGCAAGCCACCACCACAAGCCGTTTGAGTTGCTCACCTGGCCCGGGGATTGTCCTTCGCTCGGGCCAGATCCCTCGCCAGCGCCCGTACCCGGTCCGATTCCCCCGGCTTCCACCGCATCCTTGGCTTCCTTGAGCCCCATGCCCGTCAGGCCTCGCAAGCGCCGTACCGCCTCTATTTTGTTGCCTTGGTCCAGCGCCTCTTGCACCTGCGCGGGCAGGGGCGCGCCGGCGGGCAAGGCGTTGGGCGCGAAGCCGGTGACCGGCGGCTCGCCGCGCATATAGGCTTCCAGCGCGTCCTTGGTTTCCTTCAGGCCCAGGCCGGTGCCGGCGCGCATCAGCTGGATGGCTTCAACCAGGTTGCCGCGTTGCAAGGCATCCTGCACGGGTTGGGGAAGACTGGGGCCGGAAAGAGGATTGGGCTCGGTCATGTGCGCCTCGACTGTGGGGAAAGAGATGAGGAAAAGCAAGGCGCTTGCGCATCGAGCCTCTGGAGGAATGTGAGCCATTGGAACGGCCGCCAGTACCTTCGTCAACCGGCAATTCACGTAATCCGTCCTGATCGGTGAGCCTCAAGAAAAAAGCAGCCAAAAGGCTGCTTTTTCAGGAAGACAAGGCGGGCAGGGCGCTCGCAGCGATGTGCCGCTTACTCGACCTTGGCTTTTTTGCGCAGTTCTTCCTGGAACGCCGCCAGCTTTTGCTGCTGCATTTGCTGAGCGATCTGCGGCTTCACTTCCTCGAAGGACGGGAGCTGGGCCGTGCGGATGTCGTCCACACGAATGACGTGGTAACCGAACTGGGTTTTCACCGGGGTATCGGTGGTCTGGCCCTTGTTGAGCTTGACCAGTGCCTCGGTGAATTCAGGCACATAGCTGGAAGGGTTGGCCCAGTCCAGGTCGCCGCCCTTGGCACCGGATCCGGGATCCTTGGACTTCTTCTTGGCGATGTCATCGAACTTGCCGCCCTTTTTCAGGCTGGCAATGATCTCTTTGGCCTCGGCTTCCTTTTCGACCAGGATGTGGCGGGCCTTGTACTCCTTGCCGCCATTGGCTTCGGCAAATTTGTCGTATTCAGCCTTCAGCTCGACATCGGTCACCGGATTCTTCTTCTGGAAGTCAGAAAACAGTTCGCGGATCAGGATGGTCTGGCGTGCCAGTTCCATTTGCACCTTGATGTCATCGCTGGAAGCCAGGCCCCGCTTTTCCGCTTCCTGCATGAACACTTCGCGCGCAATTACTTCTTCACGAAGCTGGCCTTCCATCTCAGGCGTTACTGGCCGGCCGGACTTGGCGACCTGTTGCGCCAGCGAGTCCAGGCGCGATTTTGGAACGGCCTTGCCATTGACGATGGCCACGTTCTGCGCCATGGCGCCTTGCGCGCCCAGTGCCAGCAGTGCCGCTACGGCGGTGCCGAGTAAAAGATGTTTCTTCATGATGTTTTTGTAGTCCTTTTGGTAATGCTTGAAAGCGTTTGGCAATGCGTTCTGACGTTGCTGCGGCTCTGTGCCGAAATCCCCGGGGCAAATCAGCGCAGATTCAGGGTGACTCGATGACTTMAATCGCCAGGGCATGGAGGCCCTGATCAATGAAATTTTGCATTGCATCATACACAAGCCGGTGGCGCGCCACCCGGCTCTTGCCGGTAAAGAGCGGGCTGGCAATGCGGATGCGAAAATGGGTACCGTAGCCTTCCGCGTTAGCGCCCGAATGCCCGGCATGGGAAGCGCTCTCGTCCAGCACTTCCAGTCGGGTGGGCTGAAGCCGCGCCTTGAGCTGCTGCTCGATCT
>NZ_JBFUGX010000590.1:0-2589 GCF_056402675.1 Polaromonas sp. P3_C2
GTGGGGCCGCACTTGCGACACGCTGCGGTGCCGCTGTGCCTGCATATTTATCCGGCGGACTATTCGTTGGGATTGTTGCCCTTGAGGCCGTGCTCGGCCTTGATGGCCAGCTGAATTTTCTCAAGCGCATCGATGAGCTGATCAATGCGTCGAAAATCTTTTACCGGCGCCGCCTCCAGGGCCTCAAGCTGTGCGCGGAGCCGCACGTACTCTGCTTGCAGATCGGGTTTCACGCAGGCACCGCACCCGGTTTGATGCCGGTGTCCCTTGCAGGGCGGATTTCCGGGCTACCGACCGCCATATTTTTCTTCGCAGAACTGGCAGCACCAAAAAGATCGACCTGCTGCGGCTCGTCGCTGCGCGGGYCGTATTGCAGGTCGGGGCCGATCAGGCGCTGCAACTCGCCGTAACCGGTGGCCAATGCAGTGTCATATGCGGCAAAACTGATCTCGGAGCAGGACACCGATTCAAACACCAGGGGATCTGCGTGGCTCTCGAGGATGCGCCAGCAAAATTCGCCCGGGGCGGGCTCTTCGACTGTCAGGGCAAGGGAACGCAAGGGGGCATTGAGCTGCGCATTGACCAGCGTGGATTGACTCATAAATATCCTAGAAAAAGGCCGTGATGGCCGGGCATGACGTTGTTGCGCAGTTGATAGCGCAGCCGAAAAATATCAAGGGAATGAAAGGTAACTTTCAGCATCGGCGCTTGCTCAGGTGCAAGCACGATGTGAGCGGGAAGAAGACCTGGGTCGGGGTTCATGTCAGCGCTGGGCTTGAGACTGTGGGGTTGATTGATTTCTTTGGGAAGCAGCAATGGGCAGTGGCATCACTGCGACAGTAGTTTAAGCACGAGACAGTGACATATCGCAGTGATTAGTACCGCAAAAATGTAGGAGAAGACCGACAACCCTCGGCGAGGCGCGTCATGCGAAATGGTTATATTGCAGGCTAGCCAGAAAAATGCACCATGCGCAACGCGCCTTAACGAAAAAGCCAACGAAAAGCCCATGAAAAGCCTCTATAAATATTTCTTTCGTGGCCTCATCACCATCCTGCCGGTGGCACTGACGGTATACCTTCTTTATATCTTCCTGGCGTGGATGGAAACTGCCGCCCTGTGGATCCTGCGCCCTCTTATCGGCAGTTTTTACCTGCCCGGCATGGGTCTGGCGTTCGGCATCCTGACCATCCTGGCGATTGGCTTCCTGGTATCCCAGCAAAGTGTGCGCAAAGTGCTGTCTTTCGCGGAATTGCCGTTTACCAATTTGCCGGTGGTCAAAAGCATCTACTCGTCGCTCAAGAGTTTTGCCGACTACTTTTCGCCTTCGGGCAAGCAGGGCGAGCAAAGCGTGGTGATATTGCGCATGCCTGGGCACGCGATGGAAATCGTGGGCCTGATCACACGTCGCAGCTTTGCCGACCTGCCTTCCGGATTCCTTCCGGGTGAGCGTGTTGCGGTTTATTTGCCCATGGGCTACATGATCGGCGGCTACACGGTGTTTGTGCCGACGGAGTGGGTACAGCCCATCGACATGTCGGTGGAGGAAGCCATGCGCTCGTCACTGATTGCGTGGATGGCCCGCCCGCCGGCCTCAGGTACTGGCAGCGGCAGCCCGGCCGGCTGAGCTTGCGCCGGAGCGGCGTAAAGATTTGTTATCTGTGGTTTCCCACATGGACAAATCGCGTGGCGGGGCTATATTGAACCCGTCCCCCACAACCCGCGCATTCGCTGATGCGACCCGGCCATGACAAGCACAACGACAACGAAGACAAGCCGCAAGCCACCCCTTTACAAATCGCTTTACTTCCAGGTGATCTGCGCCGTGATCGCCGGTGTGCTGCTGGGGCATTTTTACCCTGAGGCCGGAAAGCTCATGAAGCCGCTGGGCGACGGCTTCATCAAGCTCATCAAGATGATGATCGCACCCATCATCTTCTGCACCGTCGTGATCGGCATCGCCGGCATGGAGGACATGAAGAAGGTCGGCAAGACCGGCGGCCTGGCGCTGCTGTACTTTGAAGTCGTCAGCACCTTCGCGCTGATCATCGGGCTGGTCCTGGTCAACGTATTCAAGCCGGGCGAAGGCATGAATGTCGACGTGTCCACGCTGGACACCAAAGCCATCGCGGCTTATACCGGCCCCGGGAAGATGGTCGGCACGACCGACTTCATCATGAACATCATTCCGTCCACCGTGGTGGATGCCTTCGCCAAGGGTGAAATTCTGCAGGTGCTGCTGATCGCGGTGATGTTCGGCTTCGCGTTGCACCGTTTCGGCGGGCGCGGCACGCTGGTGTTCGACTTCGTCGAGAAAGCCTCGCATGTACTGTTCACCATTGTCGGCTTCATCATGAAGGTGGCGCCCATAGGCGCTTTCGGCGCAATGGCCTTCACCATAGGCGCTTATGGCGTGGACAGCCTGGTGTCGCTCGGCAAGCTGATGGCCGCTTTCTATGCGACCTGCCTGATCTTCATCTTCGTGGTGTTGGGCACCATTGCGCGCCTGCACGGGTTCAGCATCTGGAAGTTCATCAAGTACATCAAGGAAGAGCTGCTGATCGTGCTGGGCACCTCGTCGTCCGAGTC
>NZ_JBFUGX010000591.1:0-2584 GCF_056402675.1 Polaromonas sp. P3_C2
GGCGTGAAGCGTGCCTGCGTCAAGGCAATGCCATAAGCCAGAAAGTTGACTTGATACCGAAGCGCCGCCGTCTGAAATTGATCGCGTTGCTCGAATCCCGAAAATTCATCGAAAGGTTGCAGAGCCCGATCGAGTGCGAACCTCAGACGACGCAGATGCGCCAAAGACATTTCCGGTTTTTGCCTTGATGGTTGGGCTGTGAAGATCACGTCCAATCGAGCCATTTGTCGGACCAGGTAATCGTTATCGATGCGCCTTTGCCGGCCTGAAAACATAAACCAGGCCAGCATCGACAGGCAGCCCGCCGCAGCAAACAGCGCGAGCACGCAGTACACATTAAGAACCACACCTGGCTGAATTGCACCATGGCTCATGCTCGCGGCCCAAAACGCCGAACCGAGCCAAACAAGCGGAGGCAGCAACACATTGCCCGTGCCAAACCAGACCAACAGCGCAAACGCCAAGGCACCAACCGAGCACAGCCAGGCGGCTATATGACCTATGCCACTGCCTGTGCAGATATCGGCGTGCGCCAGAAATCCGCCGCCCGGCACCATCAACCCCAAGCCGAAAATCTGCAAGCCATCCTGATGCCCGAAAAGCAGCAAAGCCGAGCCGCCCGTAACGAGCAGCAGATACAGTATTAAAAGTCGGACAGTCTTTCTTGTCGTTACCGGACCGAAAATTCGTGTGTATGGCGGAAGAGTAGCGACGCTACGGATTGAACTCACAGACCGACCTTTCTTCGAAATGAAAACACCAGGTTGATGCACTCGGCTTTCGATAGGTGCAGTCTGATACGCGCCTGTGAGGTCTTGATGAACTGTATGAAGTGGGTGTGAAGTCGAGATCAATTGCGCTGCATCGACCCAATAGCCCGTTTTGAGTTTCGGGTGTGTGAATCTGCATCAAGTGCGCCGCTGTTTCCGCCATTCTTGCCTCGAGTATTGGCAAACAGCCGGCTTCCTGGAGGAAGAACCTCACGCACTACGACCTGCCGTTGGCAGCGTTTGGCTCGTCAGTGGGCGCGACCACCAGCTGTCGAATGTGGGACAGCGCTTTCACCTCGAGAGCGTGTCAGGTTCAGCGCAATTCACGTGAGAAGGCTCTTCTGTGTGCAGAAGATGACTAATCTCGGACGCCCTGATCAGGGCGCTGGTAGCGACCCTACCATTACCAAATCTTGGGGCGCTCGATCATGGAACTCGTACTTTGCGCCGAACAATAAAAAACCGCTGCTGGATTTCTCCGGAAGCGGCCTTGAAGTTTCGACCGGGTGACCAGGTCGGATATGTAGCGTCAGGTCAGGTGCGGGCAGCCCGCAGCTTCATCGAGAATTCGCGCAAGGCGGCGATACCGCTTTCCTCAGCACGGTGGCACCAGGCCTGCAGGTCCGCAGCCAGCTGCTCACGGGAAGCGGAAGTGGTCAGCCACATCTGGCGCAGTTCTTCCCGCATGGTGACCATCTTGTCCAGCACGGGGTGTTCGGCGCGGGCCTGCGCCAGCTGGGGTTTGGCGGCGGCCGGCACCTTGTCGTCATCGCGGTGCAGCCAGCGATTGGCTGCGCGCAACACGGACACGTCGGCTTTCTTGGCCTTCAGCACTTCGAGTTCGGCCCTGCCGGCGCGGCGCAGTTCGCGCGCGAAACCCGCCATGACTTCGTAGCGATGGGCGATCAGGGCTTCCAGGGTTTTTTCATCTGCCACAGGCTGGATGGAACCCAGCTGGAGCTTGGGGGGGACCTTCTTGACGGAGGCCAGGCCTACTTTTTCCATGGCACGGATATACACCCAGCCGATGTCGAATTCGTAGGGCTTGACCGAGAACTTGGCCGACGTCGGGTAGGTGTGATGGTTGTTGTGCAGCTCTTCGCCGCCAATCATGATGCCCCAGGGCGAAATGTTGGTGCTGGCATCAGGCGCCTCAAAATTGCGATAGCCCCAATAGTGACCAATGCCGTTGATGATACCGGCCGCCGTCACGGGGATCCAGGCCATTTGCACGGCCCAGACAGCCAGGCCTGCAGCACCGAAGAGCGCCAGGTCGATGATCATCATCAGGCCCACGCCCTGCCAGCTATAGCGGGTGTAGACGTTGCGCTCAATCCAGTCATTGGGCGTGCCGTGGCCGAACTTGGCCATAGTTTCCTTGTTTTTGCTTTCGGCACGGTACAGCTCGGCGCCTTCCCAGAAAACCTTCTTGATGCCGTAAGCCTGCGGGCTGTGCGGATCTTCAGAGGTTTCGCACTTGGCGTGGTGCTTGCGGTGAATGGACACCCATTCCTTGGTGACCTGGCCCGTACCCAGCCAGAGCCAGAGACGGAAAAAATGCGAAGGAATCGCGTGCAGGTCCATGGCGCGGTGCGCCTGGTGACGGTGCAGATAGATGGTGACGCTGGCAATGGTGATATGGGTGGTCACCAGCGTGTACAACACGATTTGCCACCAGCTGGCGGCAAGCAACCCATTGGCAAGCCAGTCGAGGGCCGCATCAAACAAGATCATAAAAATCCTTTAAACAATCTGAAGCAGTCGCCCATCCAGATGTGTCTCCAGGCGCTGCAAAAAATAACCATTTATTGTAA
>NZ_JBFUGX010000592.1:0-2567 GCF_056402675.1 Polaromonas sp. P3_C2
GAGCCTGGACGGGGGTGTTCAAAATTCTGCATCCAACTCATCAATGTCATCCGGCTCCTTCCGAGCCTCAGCCACCCACTCCTTCATAGCCGGCAACTCCATCACCCGCTTGCAATACGCCGTGCAAGCCTTGTCCAGCGGCACGTCGTAAGTGAGAAACCGGGTAACCACCGGCGCATACATGGCATCGGCCACCGACAGCTGCTTGCCGAACAGATAGGGGCCGCCATAGGTGGCCAGGCATTCCTTCCAGATTTCCAGCACGCGGTCGATGTCGGCCTGCGCGCGGGACCAGACCTTGAAGCCCGAAAAATGGGCCTTGATGTTCATCGGCAGCGCAGCGCGCATGGAGGCAAAGCCTGAATGCATCTCACCGCACACCGCACGGCAATGCGCCCGCACCTTGATGTCCGCGGGCAGCAACTGGGCTTTAGGCTTGATTTCATTGAGGTATTCGGCAATCGCCAGGGTGTCCCACACCTTGACGTTGCCGTGCTGCAGCGACGGCACCAGCATGCTGGACGAAAGCAGCAGCATTTCGGCTTTCATCGCCGGGTCATCCGGTGAAATCACTTTTTCGGTGAATTCCAGCCCCGCGAACTTCGCCAGCAGCCAGCCGCGCAGAGCCCACGCTCCGTAGTTCTTGCTGCTGATCGTCAGGATGGCTTTGGCCATGCACATGCTCCTTGAACCGGAAAGGCCCTGCTGGCTAGCAGGATGGGTGCATGAACTCCCGCAAGGCTTATGCCAGCCTGCATTTTTCGGCTCCGACTGGCCCGTAACTTGCCTGCATGGACTGGCAGAGACAAAGAGACAACGAATTCCGATTCATGTCAGGACAACCATGCTTTACCAGGCCTACCAAACCCAGTCCGACCTGCTGTCGCCGTTTCGCCTGTTCGCCCAAGGCGGTAGCGCGGCATTCTGGCTGGGTAAAACCGAAGGCAGCCTGCTCCGCAAGATTTCGGCGTCCATGGAGGTGTTTTCACGCCTGCGGCTGACGCATACCCGGCCGGCCTACGGCATCAGCTCGGTGAAGGTGGGCGAGCGCGAACTTGCCGTGACGGAAGAAACCGTTCTGTCCATGCCCTTTGGCACCCTGCTGCGCTTTCGCAAGGAAACACCCGCAGGCCTGCCCTTCCAGCCGCCGGTGCTGCTGGTAGCGCCGCTGTCGGGTCACTTTGCCACGCTGCTGCGCGAAACCGTGCGCACCCTGCTGCAAGACCACGACGTGTACATCACCGACTGGCACAACGCGCGCGATGTGTCCCTAAGGCACGGCCCGTTTGCGCTGGACGACTACATCGACCACATGATCCGCTTCACCCAGGCTATTGGCCCCGGCACCCATGTGGTGGCGGTGTGCCAGCCCTGCGTGGCGGCACTGGCGGCTACCGCCATCATGGCTGAAGACGACGACCCGGCCCAGCCACGCAGCCTGACCCTGATGGCCGGCCCGGTGGACTGCCGCGTGAACCCGACAGGCGTCAACACACTGGCCACCAGCCAGCCGATTGAGTGGTTCGAGAAAAACCTGATCAGCCATGTGCCGCTTCCGCACGCCGGCTACATGCGCCGCGTGTATCCCGGTTTTGTGCAGCTCAGCGCTTTTCTGAGCATGAACCTGGACCGGCACAAAAAATCCTTCCAGGACATGTACCAGCACCTCGTGGACGGTGATGTGGAAAAGGCCAATATCATCCGCGTGTTTTACGACGAGTACCTGGCCGTGAACGATTTACCAGCCGAGTTCTATCTCGAAACGGTCGAAAAAGTCTTCCAGACCTACGATCTGCCGCTGGGCAAGCTCAGCTATCGCGGCCGTCTCGTCAAACCTGCTGCCATTCGCCGCACGGCACTCATGACGGTTGAAGGGGAACGCGACGACATCTGCGCCGTAGGGCAAACGGTAGCGGCGCAGGATCTGTGCACCGGCATCCGGCCCTACATGAAAACCCACCATGTGCAGACCGGCGTGGGGCACTATGGGGTGTTCAGCGGACGCAAGTGGAATCAGCAAATCTACCCGCGGGTCCGGGAGATGATTCACTCGAGCATGGGCTGAAATTCATACAAAATCGGCCTCCAGTCCAATGGAATCGGGCGCAAGCAGCTCCTGAATTAATAGCACCACGTCGAATCGTGTGCGAGCGCTTGCCGGCAGAGTCCGATGCTCTGCCTAGACGCCATCGTGCCCATTCAACACAACTCTGCGCAGCATCGATCGGTACTTGAGCGCCATGAGCACAGCAAGCGGATAGCCCAGGCATCGCATCGGGTTCAGAAAGTGAAGCCAATACGGACGGGCGTACCAACGCTCCATACGCTTCTTGAGGTACTTCTCTTCATATCCCCAGTCAGGCATGATCATCCACAGCATGAGCGGAAAAATCAGGAAGGTGTCGAAAGCAAACGAGGCGCAGACATCCCTGAAGATGATTCGATCGACGAGCTTGAGGTCATCCGCCGAGATATTGCCTTTCAGCACAAGTTGCCGGCATTCGGTGTCCTCGATTCCGATCTCGGTCCATGCATACGAGATGATTTCCCAGACGTAGTATTTCTTC
>NZ_JBFUGX010000593.1:0-2555 GCF_056402675.1 Polaromonas sp. P3_C2
ATCTGTATTTCTGTGAGCCTTACGGATCAGGCACTAATGACGGCAGGAGGGGCGGCCTGCAGCGTGTGCGCCGCTTCGGGCGCCCATGACAGTTGCACGCTGTCGCCCGGCGCATAAGGCCGGGCCGCAAACGCCGCCTCCGGCACCATCACCGACAACTCGGCGGTGCTGTGGGCCGTCGGTGAAACGCCCGGGTTCTGCAGGCCCAACAGCACATACGGGCCCTGGTATTCGACGTCGGTCACCACGGCGCGCCGGTTGTGCGGCGCGTCAGGCGCGGCATCGCCGGCCGGGGTGATCTGCATGTGGTCGGTGCGCACGCCTATCTTGCCGGTGGGCGTGTCGAGCACGTTGTGCCCACCCATGAAGCGCGCCACAAACTCACTCGCGGGACGGTTGTAGATTTCGTGCGGCGAGCCCACCTGCTCGATCAGCCCGTGGTTCATCACCACCATGGTGTCGGCCAGCGCCATCGCCTCTTCCTGCGAGTGCGTAACGTGGATAAAGGTGAGCCCCAGCTCTTTTTGCCAGCGCCGCAGCTCGGCGCGCATCTGGATGCGCAGGAAAGGGTCCAGCGCCGACAGCGGCTCATCAAGCAGCAGCACACGCGGCTGCGTGATCAACGCGCGCGCCAGCGCCACGCGCTGCTGCTGCCCGCCCGAAAGCTCGGCCGGCTTGCGTTCGGCCAGGTGGCCCATCGCCACCCGCTCCAGCAAGTCTTTGGCCTGCTGGCGGCGGGCCGCCTTGTCCACGCCTTTCATCTTCAAACTGAAGGCCACGTTGTCGAGCGCTGAAAGATGCGGAAACAGCGCAAAGCTCTGGAACATCATCGCCGTGCCGCGGCCGGCGGCGGGCAGGTCGGTGATGTTGCGGTTTTCCAGCAGGATGTCGCCGCTGGTGACGGACTCGTGGCCCGCCATCATGCGCAGCGTGGTGCTTTTGCCGCAGCCCGAAGGCCCGAGCAGGCAGCAGTAGCTGCCGCTGGCAATGCGCAGGTTGATGCCGTCAACCGCTGGCTTGTCTTGCTGCGCGTACCGTTTGGTCAGCGCAATGGCTTCAATGGCGACAGGGGGCGGGCTGGCAAGAGCGTTCATGCCAAGCTTCTGTGCAAGGCTTGTGCCAGCTTTGTATGCGATCTATGGCCATATTGTGTACAAAATGCATGATTCTGGTGCCGAGCAAGCCGTGCCTGCCTGCCATGCTGGTGCATGCTGTAACCAGAAGTTCCTGAAACTTCCGACTGTCAGGTTTGGGTGTGCCCCCGTGTCCTCTTTTCAGGTTTTCTTCCTGTCGCCGCCGGGGCTTGAAGCCAGCAGTCCATGGCCTACCATCAGCGCTTCCGTCTTATGGAGCCGTCCTTGATCACCCTGCACCACCTCAACAATTCCCGCTCGCAACGCATCCTCTGGCTGATGGAAGAGATGGGCCTGTCTTATGAAATCCAGCGCTACCAGCGCGACCCTAAAACCATGCTGGCGCCGCCTTCACTGCGCGCGGTGCATCCGCTGGGCAAGTCGCCGGTGATCACGGATGGTGAGTTCACGCTGGCCGAGTCGGGCGCCATCATTGAATACCTGGTGGCGCGCTACGGCGCCGGCCGCCTGGCGCCCGAGGCCGGCACGCCTGCGCACCTGCGCTACACCTACTGGCTGCACTACGCCGAAGGCTCGGCCATGCCGCCGCTGCTCCTCAAGCTGGTGTTCGACAAGGTAGAGAACTCTCCCATGCCGTTTTTTGTCAAGCCGATTGCCCGCGCCATCGCCGGCAAGGTCAAGAAGACCTTTATCGAGCCGCAACTGCGCCAGCACCTGGATTACCTGGAAATGTCATTGGGCCAGAGCGACTGGTTTGCCGGCGCCGAGTTCAGCGGCGCAGACATCCAGATGAGCTTTCCGCTGGAGGCGGCTGCCGCGCGCGGCGGGCTTAACGAGAGCCGGCCCAGGCTGATGGATTTCCTGGCACGCATCCACGCCAGGCCCGCCTACCAGCGTGCGATTGCGCGTGGCGGTGAGTTTGCGTTGCAGTGACATCGGCAGAACTTGCTGAGGTGCTATTAAATCAATAGCTGCTCGCGCAAACTCTTAAAGGGCTGGAGCCGTTTTTGACTTGATATTCTGGGTTTCTGGAGTGATTGGCAGGCCAGGCGCCTGCCGGCTGCGCACAAACTGCATGGCCTGCGGCTGGCCCACCAGCACACACTGCTTGCCGGTGCGCCGGCAGTGGTCCTGCACGCGCCAGTAGGCGTCGTGGCTCACGCAGCCGGTCTGGCAGATCACCAGGTCGGCGGCGACCAGGCTGGCCTCCAGTGCGGCTGCGTCCTGCAGGTCGTCACCCGCATGGTGCAAAAAGTGCCCGCCAGCCATTTCAACAACACGCCGGGCTGCGGTGGTGCCGGCGCCTTGCTCGCCCACGCACAGCACCGACTTTTCATGCAGGGCGGCTGTGGCTTGCGAAGCTGGTAAAGCCGCCGCCAGCGTGGCCGGGGCCGCCGTGTTCTTTTGCCGGCCCAGGCGTTCCCGCACCAAACCCTGCAAGTCATGGACACGGCCCATCAG
>NZ_JBFUGX010000594.1:0-2553 GCF_056402675.1 Polaromonas sp. P3_C2
CGCATAGACCTCGGCGAGCGCACGCAACTCGGGCGCCAGCGTCACGCCGTCGGGCGAAGGCTTTTTGTCGCGCCAGTAATTGATGGCGGCTTCAATATCGGTGATGTGGATGCCGGGCATGGAACGGTGGGTCTAAGGGCTGCCGCTGAGCGGATGGAGCGAGCGCAAGGAGGCGAAGAATGGCGAGGAAGCGAAGTGGCAGCGCCGGGCCGTTCATTATCAGCCAGATGGGCGGGCCGGACGTCTATGGGGGAAATGGGGGCATATCCCCGCATCGCGCCGCTGCGCGGCAAGACCGGGTTGCAAAAAATCTTTTTTTATTGTCAAATACCCAGACGAAGGGGAGTAACTCCCTCGTTTTGCTGCAATATACGAAAACAGACACCACAGCAAAATCGCTAACAACAAGTCGTCATTACGAAGTTGACACTTCCGGCTTGTTGGGCATGCAGCGACACTGCATGTCGAGCCAGACCTTCGATTGAAACCTGAACAGGTTTGATCGAGGTATCTGCGGCGTCCACGGGCGCCGACCCCAGCCACCCATCACACCCGTTCCGGTTTCACGAAGCCGGAAATCCGTCGTGCGCCGTCGCGCGGATTTCCAAGTCGAAACTTGACATGGAGTGTGACGTGGAACTATTTACTGCCCCCTGGTGGTCCGCCCTGCTGGCCATCATCCTCATTGACCTGGTGCTCGCCGGCGACAACGCCATCGTGATTGCACTGGCCGCGCGCAACCTGCCATCCCACCTGCAGAAAAAAGCCATCGTATGGGGTACGGTGGGCGCCATTGTGGTCCGCTCTGCCATGACGGTTGGCGTGGTGTGGCTGCTGAAAATTCCCGGCCTGATGCTGGTGGGCGGCCTGGGGCTGCTGTGGATTGCCTACAAGCTGCTGGCCGACCAGGGTGACAAGGAGCACGACGGCCCGGTTGCTCACACCTTTTGGGGCGCCATGAAAACCATCGTCGTGGCCGACGCCCTGATGGGCATCGACAACGTGCTGGGTGTGGCCGGCGCCGCACACGGCTCGTTTGACCTGGTGGTCATCGGCCTGCTGGTCAGCATCCCGATCGTGGTGTTTGGCAGCACCATGGTGCTCAAGCTAGTGGAACGTTTCCCCATCATCATCAATATCGGCGCCGCCGTTCTGGCCTTTACCGCCGCGAAGATGATTGTGAGCGAGCAGCTGCTCGACCCGATCTACGGCGGCCCGGGCACCATGCCTTCGGCTGAAACCCTGCACCTTGCAGCGCAGTGGGCAACCTACGCCCTTGCGGTGGCAGGCGTGCTGGGCGCAGGGTGGTGGGCCACACGACGCTCACGGTCCGCGCAGGATGCCGACCTGATTCCACATTGAAACCAGCAACCCGTGGGGGGCGTATGCCCCTCTTTCAGCCAGCAAGCTTCTAAAACGACGACAACTCAAGGAGAACTTTATGGACAACATCATTGTGTACATTGACGATGCCGCATATGCCCTGCAGATGCTGCAACCCATGCTGCCGGCCGGCGAGGCCCACAGCCCTACTCGCTGGATCGTGGTCGGCTGCGCACCCCGCGTGACGCACCGCGTCAGCAAATGGGTAACACACAGTGCGCGGGAAAGCTGGCGCGGCAAGTGGGCCGAAAAGGTGTTCGCACAGTTGACGCCTCTTCTTCAAAAAGAAGGCAACACCGTGTTKACCCAGCTGGCGCAGGCCACCCTGATCACCCAGACCGAGGGCCTCATCAGGCAGTATGGCGTTGCACGCGTGCTGGATGCCCGGCGGCCGAAATTCGGCCAGGACATGCAACCGGTCACGGCAACGCAGGCCCAGGAAAGCCACGGCATCCTGGGTTATGCCACGGCACTGGCAGGTGCCGGGCTGCTGGTCGCAAGCGACTGACGGCTTTCACTTCGTGCTGAAGTCGGGAGGGCCACCTCCCCGGCTTGATCCGCTGAATCGGGTTGCACACGGACACAAAAGACCGTGTACAACCCCGGGCACGCGGCTTCTGCTTGCCAGAGGGATGGGGGCCGAATCGGGCAGGCCGGTGGTATTCTTTGCCCATGAAACTTATCCTCAAATGGCTTTTAAGCGCAGCGGCCTTGCTGGCCGTTGCCTATCTCTACCCCGGGGTCGTGGTGACCAGTTTCACCGGAGCACTGATTGCCGCGGCGGTACTTGGTGCGCTGAACATGGTGGTGCGCCCGATCCTGGTTCTGCTGACGCTGCCCGTCACGCTGGTGACGCTGGGCTTGTTCCTGTTTGTCATCAACGCGCTGATGTTCTGGGCTGCGGCCGGTCTGATTGACAGCCTGAAGGTCACGGGCTTTACCGCCGCGCTGATAGGCTCACTGATTTATTCGGTGCTGCAGCTAGCGATCGACTTTGTCCTGGAGCGCCTGCTCTTTAACAAGTAGTTCGGTCTGACGGGTTCGTGTGTCGATGATCGAACCCTCCACGTAATCTGCGTTGCCGGGGCTGCTGCGCATCAAGCCCTGCGCCGCCTTGAAGCGGTCCAGCGCCGCCGGGTAGTCCAGCTGGGCGGCGCGGCTTTCCGCATC
>NZ_JBFUGX010000595.1:0-2547 GCF_056402675.1 Polaromonas sp. P3_C2
CTGCTGCTCGACAAGCCGCTGGGCCTGTCGAGCAATCAGGCCTTGCAGAAGGCCAAATGGCTGCTGCGCGCCGACAAGGCCGGCCACACCGGAACGCTTGATCCGCTGGCCACCGGCGTATTGCCGTTGTGCTTTGGCGCGGCCACCAAGTTCAGCCAGATCCAGCTCGACGCCGACAAGACATATGAAGCGGTGCTGCTGCTGGGCCAGAAAACCACCACGGCCGATGCCGAAGGCGACGTGATTGAAACCCGGCCCGTGCCCGAGATCACACCAGCCTTGCTGGAGTCGCTGACGGACCGTTTCACCGGCCCGCAGGCACAGGTTCCGCCCATGTACTCGGCACTCAAAAAAGACGGTAAGGCGTTGTACGAATACGCCCGCAAGGGGCAAGAGGTGGAGCGGGAAGCCCGCCACATCACGATTTTCAAACTGACTATGGCTGTGGCCCAGGACAGCCGTGCGCAAGCCGCTATCAAAATCATAGTGACCTGCAGCAAGGGTACCTATATCCGCACGCTCGGTGAAGACATTGGCGAAGCCATTGGCTGCGGTGCGCATCTCGGATCGCTCAGGCGGCTGGAGACCGGCGGCTACACGGCGCAGCAGTGCGTGACCTTGCCGGCCCTGGAAGCCATGACCGAGCCCGAGCGCGAAGCCTGCCTGCTGCCGGCGCAGTCGCTGGTGTCGGCGTACCCGTCTGTCACATTGGACGCCGACAATGCAGGGCGGTTTTTAAGTGGTTTGCGCCGCCGGGGTGAACCCGGGCAGTGGGGCGCCGATGCGCCGCTGGTGCAGGTCTATGGCACCGAGCCGCCGGCGTTCCTGGGCTCGGCCCATGTCACGGCCGACGAATTGATTCCGCAGCGTTTGCTGAGCCCGATTGAAATACAGGACATTTTGCAAGCCGCCTCCAAGGCCACCGTGCCGGCCGAACGTTCCGCACCCGATTTCGCTGCCGCGCCCACAGGCGTTGCGGCTTCTTCTTTCCAACATTAACCCGTACCGTTTCGAGTCTTCCTGAAAGCCAACCATGAGCCATAACCAAATCCGCAATATCGCCATCATCGCCCACGTTGACCATGGCAAAACCACCATGGTTGACCAGCTGCTGCGTCAGTCCGGCACCTTTGCCGAGCACGAAAAAGTGGTCGACACCGTGATGGACAACAACGCCATCGAAAAAGAACGCGGCATCACCATCCTGGCCAAGAACTGCGCCGTGACCTGGGAAGGCACGCACATCAACATCGTCGACACCCCGGGCCACGCCGACTTCGGCGGTGAAGTGGAGCGCGCGCTGTCCATGGTCGACGGTGTGGTGCTGCTGATCGATGCGCAGGAAGGCCCCATGCCCCAGACGCGTTTTGTGACCAAGAAGGCCCTGGCCCTGGGCCTCAAGCCTATCGTGGTGGTCAACAAGGTCGACAAACCGGGCGCCAATCCCGACAAGGTCATCAACGCCGCTTTCGACCTGTTCGACAAGCTGGGCGCCACCGACGAGCAGCTCGATTTCCCGGTGGTGTACGCCTCCGGCATCAACGGATGGTCCTCGCTCGAAGAAGGCCCGCCGAACGAGCAGTGGGGCCCCGACATGTCGGCGCTCTTCAACACCATCCTGAAGCATGTGCCTGCGCAAAAGGGCGACCCTGCCGCGCCGCTGCAGCTGCAGATTTCCGCTCTCGACTTTTCGACCTTCGTCGGCCGCATCGGCGTCGGCCGCATCAGCCAGGGCACGATCAGGCCCATGATGGACGTGGTGGTCATGGAAGGCCCGGACGGCAAGGCCGTCAAAGGCCGCGTCAACCAGGTGCTGACCTTCCAGGGCCTCGAACGCGTGCAGGCCACAGAAGCCGGCCCGGGCGAAATCGTGCTGATCAACGGCATTACCGACATCGGTATCGGCGTGACGATCACGGACCCGACCAACCCCGCGCCGCTGCCCATGCTCAAGGTTGATGAACCGACCCTGACCATGAACTTCTGCGTCAACACCAGCCCGCTGGCCGGCCGCGAAGGCAAGTACGTCACCAGCCGCCAGATCTGGGACCGCCTGCAAAAGGAACTGCAGCACAACGTSGCCCTGCGCGTCARSGAAACCGACGAAGAAGGTATYTTTGAAGTCATGGGCCGSGGCGARYTGCACCTGACCATCCTGCTGGAAAACATGCGCCGCGAAGGYTWYGAAMTGGCCGTSTCCAAGCCGCGTGTCGTGATGAAGGAAGTCAACGGTGAAAAGCACGAGCCTATCGAGCTGGTCACCGCCGACATCGAAGACCAGCACCAGGGCGGCGTGATGCAGGCGCTGGGCGAGCGCAAGGGCGAGCTGGTGAACATGGAGCCGGACGGCCGTGGCCGCGTGCGCCTTGAGTACCGCATCCCGGCGCGTGGCCTGATCGGCTTTACCAACGAGTTCCTGAACTTGACCCGTGGTTCCGGCCTGATTTCCAACATCTTCGACAGCTACGAAGCGCACAAGGGCGAAATCGGCGGCCGTAAAAACGGCGTGCTGATCTCCATGGACGACGGTGAAATCTTCACCTACGC
>NZ_JBFUGX010000596.1:0-2545 GCF_056402675.1 Polaromonas sp. P3_C2
GTCAACACCTGGCTGACAATCAACCCGCCAAAAATCGCCAACCCCAGAGGCCTCCGCAATTCAGCACCTTCGCCAAAGCCCAGCATCAGGGGCACAGCAGCAAACAGCGCCGCCAGCGTGGTCATCAGGATGGGCCGAAAGCGCAGCAGCGCGGCCTGGTGAATGGCCTCCTGCGGGGATTTGCCCTGGCTGCGTTCGGCGTCGATCGCGAAGTCGATCATCATGATGGCGTTCTTCTTCACGATGCCGATCAGCAGGATGATGCCGATGATGCCTATCACCCCGAGGCCTGACCCGCTGATCATCAGCGCCAGCAGCGCGCCCACGCCGGCGGAGGGCAGGGTCGAGAGGATCGTCAGCGGGTGGATGTAGCTTTCATACAGCACACCCAGCACGATGTAGACGCAGATCACAGCCGCCAGGATGAGCCAGAGCTGGTTGGACAGCGAGGCCTGGTAGGCGCCCGCCGCACCCAGAAAGGTCATGGTCACGCTGGCGGGCATGGCGATGTCCTTGGCCGCTTCCCGGATCTCGTCGACCGCCTTGCCCAGCGAGACGCCGGGCGCCGTGTCAAAACCCAGCGTGGTGGCCGGGTACTGGGCCACGCGGGTAACCTGCAGCGGGGCCGCTTGCTCCGTGATGGTGGCGATGGCCGACAGCGGTGTTGGCGTGCCGGAGCCGGTTTTGAGTTGCAGGCTGCCCAGCGATGCCGGCGTGCGCAAGGAGTCGGGCATGGCTTCGAGGATCACGCGGTACTGGTTGGTTTCGGTGAAGATGGTCGAGACAATGCGCTGGCCGAATGCGCTGTAAAGCGCGTCGTCAATGGACGAGGTCGTGACGGCCAGGCGCGACGCGGTGTCGCGGTCTACCGTGATGTAGGCTCCGGCGCCGCTGGAGCCCGCATCGGACGACACGTTGCGCAGGCTTTCGAGCTGCCGCATGCGCTGCGTAAGCTTGTTGGCCCATTCCACCACGGTGGCGTTGTTCGAGCCTTCGAGCGATACGCGGAATTGCGTGGGCCCGGTTTCGGCGTCAATGGTCAGGTCTTGCGTGGGTTGAAGGTACAGAGTAACCCCGGCTACCGCGGCGGCCCTGCGCTGCAGCCGGTCCATGGTTTCCTGCTGGCTGCCTATGCGCTCTTTTTTCAGGTTGATCAGCATGCGGCCGGTATGCAGCATGGTGTTGTTGGCTGCGTCCACGCCAATGAAGGAGCTCAGCGTTTCGACGTCGGGGTCTTCCAGGATGGCCTTGGCCGTGGCTTGCTGCAGCGCGGCCATGCGGTCATAGGACACCGATTGCGCGGTTTCCACGCGAGCCTGCAGCTGGCCGGTGTCCTGCGTCGGGAACAGGCCCTTGGGGATCAGCACATACAGCAACACCGTGAGCAGCAGGGTGGCCAGCGCCACCAGCAGCGTGGCGCCCTGACGTTTGAGCACCCAGGTGAGCCACACGTCGTAGCGTGCGATCACGTCGTCAAAAAAACGCTGGAGCCGCGCGCCCGCCTGGGCCAGCCGGCCTTCGCCCGCCGTTTCCGGCACGTGCTTGAGCCATCTCGCCGACATCATGGGCACGAGGGTGAGCGACACCACGGCCGAGATCAGGATGGTGATGGCCAGCGTGACGGCAAACTCGCGGAACAGCCGGCCGACCACATCGCCCATGAACAGCAGCGGAATCAGCACCGCGATCAGCGACACTGTCAGCGAGATGATGGTGAACCCGATCTGCGTCGCACCCTTGAGGGCTGCGGCCATCGGTTCTTCGCCTTCCTCGATGTAGCGCGAGATGTTTTCGATCATCACGATTGCGTCGTCCACCACAAAGCCGGTGGCGATCGTGAGTGCCATCAGGCTCAGGTTGTTGAGGCTGTAGCCCAGCAGGTACATCAAGCCGCAGGTGCCGACGAGTGAAATCGGCACGGCCAGGCTGGCGATGACTGTGGCGCGCAAGCTGTGCAGGAAAGCAAAGATCACCAGCACGACCAGCAGCACGGCCAGCAGCAGTTCAATCTCGACGTGCATCACCGAGGCGCGTATGCCGGTCGTACGGTCGCTCAGCACATCGACCCTGAGGGAGGTGGGCAGGCCGGCCTGCAGTTCGGGCAGGCGTGCCTTGATAGCGTCCACCGTGGCAATGACGTTGGCGCCGGGCTGGCGCTGCACATTGAGGATGATGGCTGGTTTCAGACCAGACCATGCGCCCAGTTTGATGTTCTCGGCGCTGTCCACCACCTGTGCCACGTCTGACACTCGCACCGCCGCACCGTTGCGAAAGGCGATGATGAGGTTTTTGTAGTCAGCAGCGGCGACCAGCTGGTCGTTGGAGTTGATCGAATAGGACCGTGTAGGGCCATCGATGCTGCCTTTGGCGCCGTTGGCATTGGCCGCGGAGATCGCAGTGCGCAGTGAATCAAGCCCGAGGCCGTAGGAAGCCAGCGCCCGTGTGTCGGCCTGGATGCGCACCGCGGGGCGCTGCCCGCCACTGAGCGACACCAGCCCCACGCCATTGACCTGGCTGATCTTCAGGGCCAGCCGGGTGTTGACGA
>NZ_JBFUGX010000597.1:0-2535 GCF_056402675.1 Polaromonas sp. P3_C2
GTTCATGGGTTGAGTCCGGAATGCCGCAAACGCAGCAGCACCAAACACCTTAGCCGCCAGCGTGCAGGAGCGGGTAACCCTCTGTAAACCACGTATCGGTGCTCTTTGCCGCATACGCGCCCGGTTGGCGTGGCGTTTCAATGCGTGCTACGGCAATGATGTCTGTTCCCGGGCCGGCTCCCGCCTCTGGGAAAACCGTTAGCAGCAGGCGCCGCAGACTGGCGCACTACGCCATGCGGCCCTTGTTTTCGACCACCACGCACCCGGTGATGCGCCACGCTTTGTTGCTTTGCCGTTCGAGGCTGTAAACCGCCAGCCACGAAACACCGCTGGCATCGGCCATTTGCACCCGCTGGATCACCTGGTCGTTCTTGCCGTCGGGTTTCAGAAAGGCGACCGATGCAGGGCGGTACACCACCGGGTAATCGCGGCGCACCATCGCCATGAACCCCTGGGGTGTTCCGACGGCCTTCTGCACATTGGGGGCCGCAAAAGAAAACGCCTTGGCTGCGTCATCCTTTGCGAAGGCCGCCAACTGGGCCTGCACCACGGTGCGCACCGTCTTCTCGTCAGCCGCGGTAAAGGGCGCTGCACTTGCCGGCACTGCCGTGCATACCAGCAACAGCGCCGCGCTGCCGGCAGCGAGCAGGCCGGCCATGCAGTTCAGCACACGGTTCAAACGGATCAGGCGGGCAGTCATAAGGTCAATCTTTCCTGGATTCGATGGCCACTGTGGCTAAAGGTGATGAAGGTACGCAAGTGGCGCGCCAACGGATGCCTCCCCTCAAATCAGCCGGCCGTGCGCCAGCACCACGACGCCGCCGCTGACAAGCATCTCACCGGCTGCATTGGCCTCTACCGTGATGCGGCTGGGGCGCCCGGCAAAACGCCCCTGCTTGAGCGTGATGACTTCGTCCACCTTCGCCGCGCCGTGGCGCAGCAGGTAGGCGCCTGCCGGCCCGGCGGCGCTTCCGGTGGCAATGTCTTCCACCAGCCCGGCGTTGTCCCAGGTGCGACCTTCGCGCGCCGACACGTCCAGCACGTAGGCGAATTTGGCGCCCACGGTGGCCAGCAGCGCCTCAAAGTCAGGGTGCACAATTTTTGCGCGCTCCAGGCCGCCGACCACGGGCACCAGCAGATAGGGCAGGCCGGTAGACACCACCTGCAGCGGAAAACGCACATCCAGCTGCGCCGGGCCCAGCCCGAATGCCGCGAGAAATGGCAGGCTGTCAGCGTGACTGAGGGCAGCCTCGAAGCGGGCCACGCCCTGGTTCATGCTGGCGTCATAAGTGCCCGGTGTGCCTTCTTTGCGTGTGGTGTTGATGGCAACTGCCCGTGTGCCGAGCATCAGCGTCCAGCCGGCAGAAGGGTGATGCCCCGCATGCAGGTGATGCAGCAAACCTGCTGCGCCCAGCAGGGGGTGGCCGGCGAAGTCAAGCTCTTCTTCCATCGTGAAAATGCGTGCTTCGAAGCGGTTCCCGGGACCGTCAGGCGTGAGGAAAATGCTCTCGAACTGCCGCATCTCGATGGTCAGGCGCTGCATCTGGCGCGCCGGCAAGGGGCTTTCAGGCAGGAACACCGAAAGGCCGTTGCCGGCCAGCGCTTCGTGGGTGAACACGTCCACCTGGTAGTACTGCAGCCCCGACAAGGGCGGCATGGTTGTCATCGCTGTCATGTGGCAATTCTCCTGCGGGGAATTATCGCGGTGCAGGTCATTGCGGCGGCATCCCGGCGTGCGGACTGCCGTTTCTCCGTTTCTGCTCAGGCGATCCGGCGGGCTTGCGCCGCCARGGTGCCTGTGCGGTTTAAATCCCGAGCAGCTTCTTCGCGCTGCCCAGCGCTTTCATGGAGTCGTCGTGCTTGCCTTCCTTGTGAAACTTTTCGCCATCGGCGCGAAGCTCTTTCACTTTGGTCATGTCGGCGGGCGAGAGCTTGGGGTTGGTGGAGAGCTTGGCGTCAATCGCCTTCATCTCGTTGGGGCAGTTATGGGCAAACGCCAGGGACGAAGTGGCCAGGGCGACGGCGGCAATGATGAGTTTCATGTGATCTCCAACCTGCGTCAGAAAATGCTGACGCCAGATGCTAGCAAAGCCTCTGCTGTGGCACAAGCCGCAGTGACACTAGCTTGTCTGGCCGATTTGCAGCTTGGTGGCGTCGATGAATTGGTATTCCGGGATGTCCAGGTTGGTCGGCGCCGGTACGTTCTTCACCACGCGGCCGGCAAGATCAAACCGGGAGCCGTGGCAGGGGCAAAAAAATCCACCGGGCGCATGAAGCTCGGCATTCAGCGCGCTGTCGTCCAGGCGCAGGGTCGGTGAGCAGCCCAGGTGTGTGCACACCCCCACCGCCACCAGGATTTCGGGGCGCTCGGAGCGGGTCGCGTTGGCGCACGATTTCGGTTGTTCGGATCGCCTGGACTGCGGGTCCGCCAATGCCGGATTGGGCTGCTGCAGCGCGCGCACCATCT
The DNA here is from genome assembly GCF_056402675.1 of Polaromonas sp. P3_C2. Classification (NCBI taxonomy): domain Bacteria; kingdom Pseudomonadati; phylum Pseudomonadota; class Betaproteobacteria; order Burkholderiales; family Comamonadaceae; genus Polaromonas; species Polaromonas sp. P3_C2. The sequence goes on from NZ_JBFUGX010000597.1 coordinate 2,468, forward strand.
CCTCGCCGCGGCGCATCAACCAGACCGGTTTTCCGCGCCAGGCGACAGTGCGCAGCTCGCCTGTCGCC
>NZ_JBFUGX010000598.1:0-2535 GCF_056402675.1 Polaromonas sp. P3_C2
CATGACCTGGTTCAGGTGCGCGCTGTGCGGCCAGATGCGCCAGCCGCCATAGCCGATCAGCACCAGTTGCGTGAACATGAGCGTGACCACGACGGCGCCGAACCACAAAAATACCTTGTTGCGCGCCATGACGAACGCGGCCAGGCACAGAAAGGCCAGCAGGCTGAACATTCCCCACATCAGTCCGATCACCACGCCAACCCGGGACGCGCCGTCGATGTACTCAATGGGCGACAGCAGCATGGGCCGCGCCGTGATGGCCCTGCGGTGCTCAAAGCGCAGGTAGTAGGTCTGCATGCCGTCGCCGCGCGTTTGCAGTTCAAAACTCGGCACACGGGTGCGTAGCGCCCACGCGGCCGGGGCAATCGCTTCGCCTGCTGACTGGACCAGCCAGCCGCCTTGCGGGTTGCGCGAAAAAAGGCTCGCCTTGAAGATCGCCTGGCCCGGCATCCGTATGTACCAGGTCTGCAGGGCTTCGGTGGCCGGCAGTGAAAAAGTGGCCCAGACATCCTGAGTGTTCGAGGTGGGCAGGATGGAGTCGTCTGTATAGGGCTGGAAGGTCCACGACCCGGTTGCGGGATCGCCGGCTGTCAAGGCATCAGGTGACTCGATGGAATCCTTGGGCACCGCGACCCATTGCAGCGGCTGGGCCAGTGTGATTGTGGGACTGTCTTCGTACAGGCGGTCAAAGACCTGTGCATGGGCTGCGCCGAAGAATGCGCAGAGCAACATCAGGAAAAAAGCACGCAGGCTTGCCGTTCGATACATCTGTATAGCTTATTGCAAAAAAACGGCCTGCCCGGAAGGCCTTAGCCCTGCCGTGCAAACACCCGATGCGGACCCGGGGGCGCTGTGTGTAATCAGGGCGTCACATGCGTTGGCCACCATCCGGCTTTCTTCAACAGTGGATTGCCCATGCCTTCTTCCCGTTTTGCCGCCAATCGGCGCCCTGCATTCAAATCTCTCTTCAAAGCCATCCTTCCTGCGCTGGCAACCGTTGCGCTGGCTGCGCCGCTGCAAGCCCAGACCGCCTTTCCGGCCACGCTGGCCGGCCATGTGGTGGCGCCCGCCCGGTCGTTTATTGCAGCGCCCAAAGATGCGCCGCAGGACCTGCAGGTCAGCGGCAAGTTCACCAATGGCAAGCGCACGGAAGCGCTGGGCACGGTGGAGGGCCTGTCTGCCGGCAGGCCCACGGGTGTGAGCCTGCCTTTCAAGGGCCAGCCTTTGCAGGGCCATTCAGGCATCAAGAAAATGCCCGACGGCAGTTTCTGGATCCTGACCGACAACGGCTTTGGCTCCAAAGCCAATTCACCGGATGCCATGCTGTACCTGAACCRCTACAAGGTCGATTTCAAGGCTGGCGCCATGAAGCGGCTGGAAACGATTTTTCTGCACGATCCCGAGAAAAAAGTGCCGTTCCGCATCGTTCATGAAGGCACGAAGCAGCGCTACCTCACGGGCAGCGACTTTGACACCGAAAGCTTCCAGTTCGCCGGTGGCGCCTTGTGGATCGGCGACGAGTTCGGCCCTTTCCTGATCAAGGCCGACATGAAGGGCAAAGTGCTGGCGGTGTTTGACACGCTGGTCGACGGCAAGGCCGTGCGTTCGCCCGACCATCCGGCYGTGACRACTCCCGGCGTGCCRGGCGGYGCGGTGGATTTCCAGGTTCGYCGCTCCAAGGGGTTTGAAGGCATGGCWGCTTCGAAAGACGGCAGCAAGCTGTATGCGCTGCTGGAGGGCGCGCTGTATGACGCCGCCACCAAAGGCAATGAAAACGTGGGCGGCAAGGACTACCTGCGCGTGCTGGAGTTTGACGTGAAGAGCGAATCCTGGACCGGCCGCCACTGGAAATACATGCTGGAGAGCAACAGCCACGCGATCGGCGACTTCAACATGATCGACGGCACGACCGGCCTGATCATCGAGCGCGACAACGGCGAAGGCACGGCCGACAAGGCTTGCCCGGAAGGCCAGAAGCGCACGGACTGCTTCCACGACATCGCAAAGTTCAAGCGTGTCTACAAGGTGGAGTTGAGCGACGCCAATGCCGGTGGTGCGTTGCGCAAGATCGGCTACATCGATTTGATGGCCATTGCCGACCCGGCGAAGCTGGCGCGCAAACCCCTGAACAACGGCGTGCTGACCTTCCCGTTCTTCACGATTGAAAACGTGGACGTGGTGGACGCCACACACATCGTGGTGGGCAACGACAACAACCTGCCGTTTTCCAGCAGCCGCGAGCCCAACAAGGCGGACGACAACGAGCTGATCCTGCTGGAAGTGGGTGATTTCCTCAAGGCGCAGTAAGCCCGCGCATCAGGCGTGAGCGAAGTTGCTATTACTTTTATAGCTGCTAGCGCACGTCCTGATTGGCCTGCAGGCCAAAAATAACTTACATTTTTGACTGAAAAACCAGCCCGGCGTGCTCGCGCAGCGCATGAAACTTGATCTTGGGCCACTGCTGCTCCACGGCACGCAGGGTGGCGCTGTGATCCACCAGCAAGGTGGGTGCATCGACCGCATCCAGCGCCACGC
>NZ_JBFUGX010000599.1:0-2523 GCF_056402675.1 Polaromonas sp. P3_C2
GATTGCGGCCGGTGCGCGCAGCACGTTTTCCCACGGCAAAAGTGCCGAAACCCACCAGAGACACGGAGCCTCCTTTTTTCAGGGTTGTTTTCACAGCGCCAATGGTTGACTCCAGCGCGCGCGTGGCGGCAGCTTTGGAAATATCAGCATGCTTGGCAATGTGCTCGATCAGTTCAGTCTTGTTCACAAGGAGCCCCTCGTTGATAAAAAGTTAATCTGGTTGTCTCTAAAAAATATCTCCCGGGACACTGTGTTGAGTGTGTCAGCGGGAGCGGCATGTGCAGTTTTCTGCTGATTCCAATTAGAGCCATGGACTCCTAACCTGTCAATACAGCAGCAAGTTTTTACAACGTGCGGAGGCGGATTCTAGACGGTTTTTCAGCGCTTTCACGGCTTAATCGTAAGCATGATGTGTAATTTTCATGCTTGACAAAAGCCGTCTTTATGACGGTTTCAGGAAGCGGACAGGGCCTCAGCGACGGCCTTGCCAAGGTCTGTCGTCCCGGCTTTTCCGCCCAGGTCCGGGGTGCGCGGCGCACCGCTTCCAGGGCTCAACACCTTTTCAATTGCAGCGAGGATGCCGTCATGCGCATCCTTGTGCCCCAGGAACTCCAGCATCATGGCACCGCACCACATCTGCCCGATAGGGTTGGCAATGTTGCGGCCCGCAATGTCCGGGGCCGAGCCGTGCACCGGTTCGAACAGCGAAGGAAACTTCCGCTCAGGGTTCAGGTTGGCGCTGGGCGCAATGCCTATGGTGCCCGTGCAGGCCGGCCCCAGGTCACTCAGGATGTCGCCGAAGAGATTGCTGGCCACGACCACGTCGAAGAAGTCGGGCCGCTGCACAAAATGCGCCGTCAGGATGTCGATATGAAATTTATCTAGCTGAATGCCTGGATAGCTTTTTGCCATCTCGGCCACGCGCTCGTCCCAGTAAGGCATGGAGATGGAAATGCCGTTGGACTTCGTCGCACTGGTCAGGTGCTTCTTGGGACGGGACTGGGCGAGTTCAAAGGCGAACTTCAGGACGCGGTCCACGCCGATACGGGTGAACACCGATTCCTGCAGCACAAACTCGCGCTCCGTGCCGGGGAAAGCCCGCCCGCCAATGCTGGAATATTCGCCCTCGGTGTTTTCGCGGACGATGTAAAAATCTATTTCACCAGGTTGCCTCGCGCTTCCGTCACGCCTGACCACCGGTGCAATGATGCCGGGCATCAGCCGCGCCGGCCGCAAATTGATGTACTGGTCGAACTCACGCCTGAACAGCAGCAGCGAACCCCACAAAGACACGTGGTCGGCAATTTTCTCGGGCCATCCCACCGCACCGAAGTAGATCGCGTCATGGCCGCCAATCTGGTCTTTCCAGTTGTCCGGCATCATCTTGCCGTGCTTTTCAAAGTAGTCCCAGTTTGAAAAATCGAAGTGGTCAAACTGCAGGTCAATGCCGTATTTGACGGCCGCAGCCTCCAGCACACGCACGCCTTCTGGCATAACCTCTTTGCCGATGCCGTCGCCTGCAATGACGGCGATGCGTTTTTTTCCGATGCTCTTGCTCATGGTGTTCCTTTTTGACTGTAGTTGGCGTTAATTTGACCCGTTGAGAGCCGCTGATTCAGGGTTTGAAAAAACTCAGCGCTTCTGCCAGCAACAACGCCGGCGCTTCTTCCGCAATGTAGTGACCGCAAGGCAGGCTCCGGCCCGAGACATCTTCAGCCCGGTCCCGCCAGAGGTCCAGCACATCAAAGCATTGGCCCACCGCGCCATGTTCACCCCACAGCACGCGCAGCGGCTGCGCCAGGCGCCGGCCGGCCGCGACGTCCGCGCGGTCGTGCGTCAGGTCGATGGTGGCAGAGGCCCGGTAGTCGTCGCAGATGCTTTGTGCGGTGCCGGGAATTTGCGCGCAGCGTTCGTACTCGGCCAGGGCGGCCGGCGCGAAAGCCGCAAGGCCCGCATGGCGCTTACCCATCACGCTGCGCACGTAACGCACCGGATCGGATTCAATCAAGGCCTCCGGCAAAGGCGGCGGCTGGATCAAGAAGAACCAGTGCCAGTAAGCACGGGCAAATGCATCCGAGGTGTTGTCGTACATGGCCAGCGTGGGCGCGATGTCAAGCAGCATCAGCCGCTGAACCGCGCCAGGATGATCCGCCGCAAGGCGATGGGCTACACGCGCGCCGCGGTCGTGCGCCAGCACCTGGAACCGTTCGAACCCATGGTGACGCATGACAGCGACGGCATCCAGCGCCATCGCGCGTTTGGAATAGGCCTCGTGCGCTGAGTCCCCAGCAACCCTTGCGGAGTCACCGTAACCGCGCAGGTCCATCATCACGACGGTGAATTTTTTCGCAAGCTCTCCCGCAACCAGGTGCCACATCGCGTGGGTTTGCGGGTGCCCATGAAGCAACAGAAGTGGCACCCCTGCGCCGCCCCGCAGAGTGTGCAAGCTGCCGGCCGGGCCGTCGACATCGCACGAAACGAAATTCTCAAACATCAATCAGTCTGCCTTGGTTCGTCTTCGGT
>NZ_JBFUGX010000600.1:0-2522 GCF_056402675.1 Polaromonas sp. P3_C2
CCGTGATGCGCGCCGGCGGTGTAGGCAAAGTGATCGCCTCACAAAACCCGGCCTTTGCCGTGGGGGACTACGTGAACGCCGCTCTCGACGTGCAGGAGTACTGCCTGATCCCGGCCGACCAGGTCAAGCGCAGCGGCATGTTCAAGATCGACCCGCGCCTGGGCCTGACATCCTGGCTCAATGTGCTGGGCCTGCCCGGCATGACGGGTTACTTCGGCCTGCTGGAAGTCGGCCTGCCCAAGGCCGGCGAAACCGTCGTGGTTTCCGGCGCGGCCGGCGCCGTGGGCCAGACAGTGGGCCAGATTGCCAAGCTCAAGGGTTGCCGGGTGGTGGGCATTGCCGGGGGCAAGGCCAAGTGCGACTGGGTGGTCAAGGAACTGGGCTTTGACGCCTGCATCGACTACAAGAACGGCGACGTGCGTGCCGGATTGAAGGAACATTGCCCCAAGGGCATCGACATCTACTTCGACAACGTGGGCGGCGAGATCCTGGACATGGTGCTGGCGCGGCTGGCGCGCGGCGCCCGCATCATCATCTGCGGCGCCATCAGCCAGTACAACAACACCACGCCCGTGAAGGGCCCCGCCAATTATTTATCGCTGCTGGTCAATCGCGCCCGCATGGAAGGCATCGTGGTATTCGATTACGCCGACCGCTACCACGTCGGTGTGGCTGAGATGGCGGGTTACCTCAAGGCCGGCACCATGAAAAGCAAGGAAGACATCGTCGAGGGACTGGACACTTTCCCGGAAACACTGCTCAAACTTTTCAACGGCGAGAACTTCGGCAAACTGGTGCTGCAGGTGGCCAAAGACTGAGGCCCGATGCGCCGGCTGCCGCCGGCGTTGGGTGCCGCTTACTTCGCATTGCGCACCAGGCGCACGACGGCCGCCGTGGCGCGCGGGGCTTCACCGGCGCTGCCGTCGCTGAAACCCACAAAGGTGAAATAGCCCGGGCCGGTGCTGCTCGATGTCCAGAAGCGCGCCACGGGCGTGCCCGGAAAAGCACTAGGATCTATCGCCGCCTTGTCCACGTCAGCCTCTCGTGCAGAGACGATGCTGGAGAGTTCTTTGAGAATCGGCAAGCGCCATTCGGCCTCCGGCGCGGAAGCCGCCTTGGCACGCGCGGCCGCATCGGGATGGTTCAGGAAAGCCGGTTGCCCGGTGCAGGTCTTGCCCTTCCAGACCATGCCTTCCGCGCAGCGCCGCCAGACCAGGCCGGTGCGGCTATCGGTGACTTCCTGGTTGTCTGCGGACACGCTGAAGCGCTCCTGCGCAAAACTTGCACTGGACAAAGCCAACAGCAAAAGGGAAAGACCCAAGGTGTGAACAGAATTGCGGTGCATAGAAATCTCCATGGCCGGAGTGGCCTCGCAGCCTTACGACTTGTTACCAATACTAGGCAAGTTATCTCGCTGCAACCATAGGGAACCTATGTAGGGGGTAGTACTTAGCACACACGCACTGTTTGTGTGCGGGCGCATTCAGGCGTCAGGGCTGATGCAGCTGGTAGTCATGCCCGAGCCCGCCACCATCAAGAACCTCCTGCGTGACCTGCTCAACCAGAAAATCCAGCAGCACGCGCACGCGCGCCGGCAAGCGGCCGCCCCGGCCGACAAATACTGCATGGATGGGTTCGCGCTCGCCCGGGTTCAGGCTTTCAGCCACCGGCACCAGGCGGCCCGCGTCAATGTCGCGGCCGACGTGGAACATCGACATGCGGGCCAGCCCGGCGCCCGCCAGCACCAGGTGGCGCAGCGCCTCGCCGTCGCTGGCACGCGCATAGCCGGTGATCGGCAACTGCTGAATCTGTCCGTCTACCCGCACCGGCCAGTAATGCATATTGCGTTTGAAGGTATGGGCCAGGCGCTGGTGCGCCTCCAGCTCTTCCAGCGTGCGCGGCGTGCCGTGTCGCGCCAGGTAATCAGGGCTGCCGACAATCACCTGCGCGGTATCACCCAGGCGCCGCGCCACCAGTTGGGACGACGCGAGTGCGCCCCAGCGGATTGCCACATCGGTGCGCTCGTCCAGCAGGTCGACTACGCGGTCGGTCAAGGTAATGTCCAGCAAAATATCCGGGAAGCGCTCGTGAAAGGCCGGCACCAGCGGCAGCAGCAAGCAGTGCGCGGTGGGCATGCTGGCGTTGATGCTGACGCGCCCGCGCGGCATGGCGCCGGCCGCGGCGCCGCGCTCGGCCTCGTCCATGTCGGCCAGCACGCGCGTGCTCTGCTCGTAAAACGTCGTGCCTTCGGGTGTGAGCTGCAGCTTGCGTGTAGTGCGGTTGACAAGCCGCGTACCCAGCCGCGCCTCCAGCCGGGTCACCAGCTTGCTGACGGCCGAAGGGGTCATGCACAGCTGCCGGGCGGCGGCCGAAAAACCGCCTTTGTCCACGACCTGGACAAAGGCCTCCATCTCGCCGGAGCGGTTGACGTCTATGCGGGGCATGATCTGGTATTTTTCGCGAATTACTGTGAATTGAATTCACAAATGATTGTCTTTATGACATTCTAGTCAAGATAGCAC
>NZ_JBFUGX010000601.1:0-2519 GCF_056402675.1 Polaromonas sp. P3_C2
GCAGCATTCGGTGCTGTGCGCGCCGAAAGTATCGACTACGCAGTGCTCGAGCGCCACGATGCCGTCGCTGTCGTGCCATTTGCGGGTGCGTGGAGTGACGTCGGCAGCTGGAATGCCGTCGCCGGGCTCACGGCGCCGGACGACGACGGCAACCGCATCGACGGCAACGGCATGGCGCTGCACAGCAAACGCACCTATATTCACGCGCCGCATCGCACCGTGGTGACACTTGGCACCGAGGACCTTCTGGTGATTGACACGCCCGACGCGTTGCTTGTCGCCGCGAGCAGCCACGTGGAGCAGGTCAAGAGCGTGGTTTCCCAGCTTGAAACGCGCCAAAGCCCGGAAGCAAACCTGCACCGCAAGGTAGCGAGGCCTTGGGGCTGGTATGACAGCATTGACCGCGGCRCCCGATTCCAGGTCAAACGCATCATGGTCAAGCCCGGCGCGTCGTTGAGCCTGCAAAAACACCATCATCGGGCCGAACACTGGATCGTGGTTTCCGGCACCGCGCTGGTCACCAAAGGCGAGGCCACCTTTCTCCTCACAGAAAACCAGTCCACTTACATTCCGATCGGCGAAACTCACCGCCTGGAAAATCCAGGAAAAACCGATCTGGAAATGATCGAAGTCCAGTCCGGCAGCTATCTGGGCGAGGACGATATCGTGCGATTTACCGACAACTATGGCAGGGCATAAACAATGAAAACAGCACTCATCACCGGCATCACCGGCCAGGACGGCTCCTACCTGGCGGAGTTTCTGCTGAACAAGGGCTATATCGTGCACGGCATCAAGCGCCGCACGTCGCTCTTCAATACGGATCGTATCGACCACTTGTTCCAGGACCCGCACGAAGCCAACCAGCGCTTTGTGCTGCACCACGGCGACATGACCGACTCGTCGAGCCTGACCCGCATCATCCAGCAAACCCAGCCGGACGAAATCTACAACCTGGCTGCGCAAAGCCATGTCGCCGTGAGTTTTGAAGAGCMGGAGTACACAGCCAACAGCGACGGCCTGGGCGCCTTGCGGGTCCTTGAAGCAATGCGCATTCTCGGACTTGAGAAGACCACACGCTTCTACCAGGCTTCGACTTCCGAACTCTATGGCTTGGTGCAGGAAATCCCGCAAAAAGAAACTACACCGTTCTACCCCCGCAGCCCTTATGCGGTTGCCAAGCTCTACGCCTACTGGATCACGATCAACTACCGGGAAGCCTACGGCATCTATGCCTGCAACGGCATTCTGTTCAACCACGAAAGCCCGGTCCGCGGCGAAACCTTTGTGACACGCAAGATCACGCGCGCACTCGCCCGCATCAAGCTGGGCATCCAGGACTGCCTCTATCTGGGCAACATGGATGCCAAGCGAGACTGGGGCCACGCCAAGGACTATGTCGAAATGCAATGGCTCATGCTTCAGCAGGACAAACCCGAAGACTTCGTGATTGCTACCGGTGTGCAATACAGCGTGCGTGATTTCGTCGAGGCGACTGCCCGGGAATACGGCATGCAGATCCGCTGGGAAGGCCACGACGAGAACGAGAAGGGCTATGACGCTGCCACCGGCAAATGCATCGTGTCGGTCGATCCGCGTTACTTCCGTCCGACCGAGGTTGAAACGCTGCTCGGTGATGCGACCAAGGCACGCGAAAAACTCGGCTGGGTTCCGAAAATCAGCTTCGCAGAACTGGTCGCCGAAATGGCCAGAGTCGACATGACACAGGCCGAGTTCGATTTGCAGGTCAAGGCGCACGGCCACAAGGCCTTGCGCAACCAGGGCTAAACGTGGCCAAACCCCGTGTTTTCCTGACCGGCGGCGGCGGCATGGTCGGCCGCAATATCCTTGAGCACCCGCTCGCGGGCAACTGGGATTTTGTCGCGCCGAGCAGCCGGGAACTGAACCTGGCCGACTTCGAGGCGACGCGCCGCTTCGTCGCAGATGTCCGGCCCGATGCGGTAATTCACTGCGCCGGACTGGTCGGCGGCATTCAGGCGAATATCGCGCACCCTGTCGATTTTCTCGTGGTGAACGTAGACCTCGGTCGCAATGTGATCATGGCAGCGCGCGAGGCCGGTGTTACCAGACTGCTGAACCTCGCGAGCTCCTGCATGTACCCACGCGAAGCGCAGAACCCGCTCGGCGAGGAATTGATTCTGCGCGGCGAACTAGAGCCGACCAACGAGGGCTATGCGATCGCCAAGATCTTCGCAACCCGGCTGTGCGAATACATCACCCGCGAAACACCGGTCAATCAGTACAAGACGCTGATTCCGTGCAACCTGTACGGCCGGCACGACAAATTCGACCCGAAGCACTCCCACCTGATCCCTGCGATCATCCACAAGGTCCATCAGGCCAAGGCTGGCGGCCTGCCGAGCGTCGAGATATGGGGTGACGGCACGGCACGCCGCGAGTTCATGTATGCAGGTGATCTGGCCGACGCCGTGCTGCATGCGCTGTCCGATTTCGACAAGCTACCGGGGCTGCTCAATGTCGGCCTCGGCCACGACCAC
>NZ_JBFUGX010000602.1:0-2514 GCF_056402675.1 Polaromonas sp. P3_C2
TCGACCTCGAAGCCCAGGGAATCGCCCACAGGGCTGACGGCAAGGTGGTTCTTATCGAGGGTGCCCTGCCTTTCGAACGGGTACCTGCCAACGTCGACCGCAAGACACGCAGCCTAGAACCAGCCATGGTGACGGCGATTCACCGTGAATCGTCCCAGCGTGTGCGGCCGGCATGCCCGCATTTCGGCATGCATACAGGCGCATGCGGCGGCTGCAAGATGCAGCATTTGCATGTGGGGGCGCAGGTGGCCGTGAAGCAGCGTGTGCTGGAAGACAATCTCTGGCACATCGGCAAGGTCAAGGCGGACAACCTGCTGCGGCCCATCGAAGGGCCGGCCTGGGGATACCGCTATCGCGCGCGGTTGTCGGTGCGCTATGTCCGCAAAAAGGGCGCCGTGCTGGTGGGGTTTCACGAGCGTAAAAGCGGCTACGTGGCCGATATGACCGAATGCCACGTGGTGCCCCGGCACGTGAGCGACATGCTCGTGCCGCTGCGCGAGCTGATCGGCAGCATGGATGCGAAGGAAACCCTGCCGCAGATCGAGCTGGCCTGTGGCGACGAGGTCACGGCCATGGTGCTGCGCCATATGGAACCCTTGAGCACCGGTGACTTGAACCGCCTGCGTGCTTTCGCTGTGTTGAACCCCGGCCTGCAATGGTGGCTGCAACCGGGGGGCCTCGAGACGGTCAAGCTGCTGGACGACGCTGTGCAGGAGCTGAGCTACGGCCTGCCGGAGTTCGATGTGGTCATGCCGTTCAAACCGACCGATTTCACGCAGGTCAACCCTCACATCAACCAGGTGCTGGTGTCGCGTGCACTGCGGATGCTGGCGGTGCAGCCGGACGAGCGGGTGATCGACTGGTTTTGCGGCCTGGGCAATTTCACCTTGCCGCTGGCCACACGCGCCCGTGAAGTGCTGGGCATCGAAGGCAGTGAAGTCCTGGTCGCCCGTTCACGCGAGAATTTTGAAAGGAACAGGCCTGCATCCAGCGTCCGACGGGCGCTGGCAGCTACAAAATTTGTAGCGCGCAACCTGTTTGAAATGACGCCGGCGATGCTGGTGAAAGACGGCCGGGCCGACAAATGGCTGGTGGACCCTCCGCGTGAAGGCGCTTTTGAGCTCTTCAAGTCCTTGGCAGCGCTGCACCAACAGATCGTCAGCGGCGTCCCCTGTGACGACGGTGAGCACCAGCAGAGCCTGGCCCTGAACGGCTGGGTGCCGCCGCAGCGCATTGTCTATGTAAGCTGCAACCCGGCCACCCTGGCGCGGGATGCGGGCGTGCTGGTGGACAGCGGCGCATACCGCTGCACGGCGGCCGGTGTGGTCAACATGTTCCCGCATACGGCCCATGTGGAGTCCATTGCGGTGTTTGATTTGGCGGCCCCCACGGTCTCTCCCTGCGTGTAGCTCCCGAGGCCTTGCAGGCCGCGGCCCCGGCTTGAATTGGAGAAACCCCAAGCTCACCCTGCGGAGAATGACACGAGGTGCGCATGAAAAAAGGGCCCTGAGGCCCTTTTTTGTTCTGTAGCGAAGCGGATCAGTCCCGGTCGCCGCCGAAGATGCCCAGCAGGGCCAGCAGGCTCTGGAAGATGTTGAACAGGTCCAGGTAAATGGCCAGGGTGGCGCTGATGTAGTTGGTTTCACCGCCGTCAATCACCTGCTTCAGGTCATACAGCAGGTAGGCACTGAAAACCGCAATCGCCAGCGTGCTGACGACGGCCATCAGCATGGTCGAGCCGACAAACACATTGATGACGGCTGCCACCAGGATGACCAGGGCACCGGCGAAGAGCCACTTGCTCATGCCGCTCAGGTCACGCTTGATGACGGTGGCCAGGCTGGCCATCACGAACATCACGCCGGCCGTTCCGGCAAAAGCCGTCATGACCAGCGATGCGCCGTTGCTGAAATTCAGAACCATGTCGATCATGCGCGAGAGCATCAGGCCCATGAAAAAGGTAAAGCCCAGCAACACGGGCACGCCCGCGGCCGAGTTCTTGGTCTTTTCAATGGCGAAAATAAAGCCGAAGGCACCGCCGAGGAACACGATCAGGCCCAATCCGCCCGTCAGGGAGCGGGTAATGCCCGTCGCCACGCCCAGCCAGGCGCCCAGCACGGTGGGCAGCAGGCTCAGGGCCAGCAGCCAATAGGTGTTGCGCAAGACCTTGTTGCGTTGCTCGACGCTGGAAGCAACGCCGTAGTCGAGGGTTTGAACATTGTCAGTCATGAAAGTCGTCTCCGAGGCGCCAGCAAATGCCGGCAAGATTATTTTAGGGTGCATTGCTGTTTTTCCAGCCCTCACTCCCTACTTTTTGTAAGGGTTCTATAAGCTAATTTGGCGGCAATGCGGACGAAGGGCGGCCCCAAATTTGCGTATGCTCGGTATCTTTGCCAACAAACTCCGGAAATCCTGAAGACCATGAAATCAAAAGCAGTGCTTGAACTCGCCGACGTCAAAACCATCGCCGCCGCCGCCGAGGCCGAAGCCCTCAAGAACAACTGGGCCGTCACC
>NZ_JBFUGX010000603.1:0-2512 GCF_056402675.1 Polaromonas sp. P3_C2
GCCCGCTTCCACGCCGGCGCCGACAACAGTCACCTATTACGAGCCCAAAGACCTGGAGCGCGCCTTCAAGTTCATGGACAAAACCGGCGATGGGAAGGTCAGCCGCGACGAGGCATCGAACTTTCGAGGCGTCTCCAGGCATTTTGACGAGGCCGACGTCAACAAGGACGGTTTTCTCTCGCGTGAGGAATTCGACAACGCAATGAACCGCAGCAAGGCGCGTTGAACCAGTTGAACATGCACATCGAAGTGTGATGCAAAGGCAGCGAGCCGTCTTCCTGGAGAAGATCAGGCCGACTCATCGGCATGATGAGTGACGTTCCTGGCCCAAAGCGAGAGCGGCCTGAACTTCGAGAAAAGCCAGAGGCCGAAAACACAGGCGGTACCAAGAGCGACCGTGAGAAACCCCGTCATCAGAATGCCTACGACGGGCCCAAGCACGAAGCCCATCACTCCGTATACCTGTCGGCCGTTCCACTGCACCGTGTTGAAACCGAATCCAGCGAGAACGCCAAACACCACACAGAGGGGCAACAAGGAGAAAACCAGGCCGATGAAGACCAATTTGTAGACGGAGCCCACATACAGACGGGTTAGCGAAATTCGTGTGAACAAGGGAGCTCCTTTTTTTTAAAGCGCAGCGTTTGACAAAGATGAAGACCGGCAACCGGCGAGGCCCACCATGGGGTCAGCCGCCTCACAGGGAGCATCGGACGCCCACCACGATATTGACGCGGCCGGGCTCCCAATCCGTCTCGCGCCAGCGGTACACACCGGGCGCCACGACCGTGAGTTCCCACTCGAGTGGCCGGCCGGATTCCTTGAGACGCTTCTCCCCCTCGTATTGAATCACCAGGGTAGTTGGGCCCGCAGACAATACTGTGGCGCGTGAGCCTTCGGTTTCCCCGAGCGCTGTCTTCCATTTGCGATCGTATGTGATGTCCAGAACCGTTCCATCCCGGCTGAGCTGCATGCGCATTTTGAGGTTGCCGGGCGCGCACGCGGGCTCGGTGTTGTAGCTCTCGGCCCAAAGGCCCGCGAGCTGGTTCGAATCAAAGGGAAAAGACGCGGGGTTGGCCGCGGCGTGTGTCACGCTCGACAACAGCAAGGCAAGGACAGAAACAAAAATTTTGAACATGGGTAACACGCAAAGGGTTGGATTTAGTGGATGAGCGACCGTTGCAAATATCGCACATTCTCATAAAAAGCCGCGCCCGCCCGGCGGATTCCACCAACGAGATGACCCATGAACGCTATTTCTTCCGGTAAACATACCAGGCCGCGAAGGCGGTGAAAACGCCAATGATCCCCACGATCACCATGAAGCCGTGAGGATGTTCGGCCAGGGGGATGCCGCCCACATTCATTCCCAGCAGGCCGGCAACAATATTGATGGGGAGCGCCAGTACCGTGACCATCGTCAGGATGAAGACGCTGCGGTTGGTTTCCTCGCTGACCTGTGCTGCAATTTCTTCTTGCAGGAGCTTGATGCGCTCTTTCAGTTCGGACATGTCCCTGATGGTCAATGAGAATTCTTCCGTCGCCTGGCGGAGCTCCTCCAGGTCGTGCTCGCTGACCCATGGCGGCGGCAACCGCAGCAGGCGGAAAAGCGCACCGGGCTCCGGCGCGAGCAGCCTCTGCAGCCGCACCAGCACCCGACGCAACTTGCCCAGGTCAGCCCGGCGGTTATGCAGCCGGCCGACCAGGAATTTGTCTTCCACCACATCCACCTGGACAGTGGCGTCACGCACGATGCGCACCAGCACATCGCCCTGTTCGCGCAGCAGCTGGTTCAGAAATGACACCGATGACGCCAGCGGCTTGCCGTTCTTGATGGCGTCACGCATGCGGTCGATGGAACGCAGGGGATGGGAGCGCGCGCTCAGTGCCATATGGGGCGCCACGTTCAGCCACAGGCTGGACATCTCAGCCGGGTCAAACGCGAATTCATACGCCACGTCGTTGACGACAGCAATCAGTGTGTCGTGCGCATCTTCTATGCGGGTGGATCTTGAACCCGCATGCAGGGCCTCGAAAAACTCGGGTACGGCGTGCAAATGCTTGCGGATGCTCGCCTCCGCCGCGGCGTCACTCAGGTTGAAGTGCAGCCAGACGAAATCTGATTTTCCCTTGGGTCTTTCGTCCTGCAGCCAGGCGGCCGCCTCCAAAAGATCTACCGGTATGCCGGGTGCGCCGTTTTCAAACCTGTAGCCGCAGAGCAGGCCGGTTCTGTCGGCGCCGTAAGTGATGTCCATTCAGAAGTGGCGTGAAGTAGTCAAAATTGGAGTGAATCGGACACGGCAGGCGCAGGGCAGCCGGTATCGGGCGACCTGCCCCGGACAGTGGCGGTCATACAGTGTGTTGCCTTTGCATGACGGTTCGGTGACAGTGCCGTGACCGCGTTCTTCAGGCGCCTGGCCGGGCGGTGCATGCCCACTGCATACCGGGTTGTCACTGAGCTCCAATGCGCCTCATAATTTCAGGCCAGGCCGGCAGCACCTCAGGCCTCGCC
>NZ_JBFUGX010000604.1:0-2510 GCF_056402675.1 Polaromonas sp. P3_C2
CTACAACGTGCAGGCGCCGGAGAATGAAGACCAGGCGCGTTTCCTGAACGAGCAGGAGACGCCGATGAATGCCCTGGTCTACGAAGCGGTGGACCGCTACCGGGGCTCGATCTCGGCCGAGCACGGCGTCGGCAGCCTCAAGGTCAACACGCTGCCCAAGCACAAATCACCCGTGGCACTGGACATGATGCGCGCCATCAAACAGGGCCTGGACCCTCATAACCTGATGAACCCGGGACGGGTGCTAAAGGCATAATTGAAGTCTTGGCCGCCCGCCGCCATGACGCGCCCCCGGCACCCCCTCTGACCTCTAGCCGACTGGTTTTTAATGACCCGCCCTATCCGCTCCCAATACGAAGATTTCATGCGCCATGTGGACACCCACGGCGCCTTCAAGGCCGACCGCACCGGCACCGGTACGAAAAGCGTCTTTGGCTACCAGATGCGGTTTGACCTCAACGAAGGTTTTCCGCTGGTGACCACGAAGAAGGTCCACCTCAAGTCCATCGTGCATGAGTTGCTGTGGTTTCTGCAGGGCTCGAGCGACAACAACTGGCTAAAGGCGCGCGGCGTCTCCATCTGGGACGAATGGGCGCGTGAAGACGGTGACCTGGGCCCGGTTTATGGCGTGCAATGGCGAAGCTGGCCAACGCCGGATGGCGGCCACATCGATCAGATCAGCGAAGTCATCAAGACGCTGAAGACCAACCCTGATTCGCGCCGCATCATCGTGAGCGCCTGGAACGTGGCCGACCTCTCCAAGATGGCGCTCATGCCCTGCCACGCGTTCTTCCAGTTTTATGTCGCACCTTCTGAAGTGCAAGGCCAGCCGGGCAAGCTCAGCTGCCAGCTCTACCAGCGAAGCGCCGACATCTTCCTGGGCGTGCCCTTCAACATTGCCAGCTATGCCCTCCTCACCCACATGGTGGCGCAGCAATGCGGCCTGGGTGTGGGCGATTTCATCTGGACCGGTGGCGACTGCCACATCTACAGCAACCACCACGAGCAGGTGGCATTGCAACTGAGCCGCAAGCCTTTTGCCTACCCCACGCTGCAGATCAAGCGCAAACCCGAATCGATCTTTGACTACCAGTTTGAAGATTTTGAATTTCTGGACTACCAGCACCATGACGCCATCAAGGCGCCGGTGGCGGTGTGACATCCGTGCAGGCCGGCGCTCCATCCGCAGCGTCGGCTTCCACATTCAATTCGCGGCAACGGTTTTCACTCACACTGCTGGCTCTGGCCTCGGAGCTGATCTTTGTGACGGTGGTCATCTTGCCGATCGCGCCCTTCGTGATGCTTCAGGCCGCCATTTGGGGACCCGGTTTTGCCGCAGTGTTTGGCTTCGCGGCCTTTCTCTTCCTGTGGTGGCTGGTCCAGCCCTCGCCCGGCACGGTTGGCCGGCACACCATTGGCCGTGAAGATGCACCCGCACTCTTTGAGATGGTGGACGGCTTGTGCACCGGCGCCGCGGCGCCGCGCATCCACCGCATCGTGCTGGACAACGAACTGAACGCGGCGGCTTATCAAACCGGCGGTTTCCTGTCGTTGTTTGGCAGCCGCCGCACTCTCATACTGGGTGTCCCCTTGCTGAAGATGCTGAACAAGGACGAAGTGAAAGCCGTCATCGCGCACGAGCTGGGGCACTTTTCCCGCAACCACGGGCGTCTGGGTCACTGGATCTACAGGGTGCGGGCCAAATGGGACCACTACCTTCACATGCAAGGCAACGACAGCTTCGTGGATGGGGGGCTGAAGGCCATCGCGTCCTGGTTTGTTCCCTACTTTGTCTCGCGATCATCCAGCTGGTCCCGTCAGTGTGAATTCGAGGCCGACGCCGTCGCAGCGCGGACTTCCTCAGCGCGCCACCTCACCGACGCTCTTGCCAGGCTGGAATTTATTTCTTTTCTTCTGGCCCGGAAACTGCCCACACAACTGAGCAGCCTGCGCATGCAATCGACGCAAGCGCCCGGCAACTTCTGGGGGCTGACATCCGATCTTGTCGAGGCCCATGGCAGCTTCATGCCGCAGGCGCTCGCGGAGGGAGCCAGCCGCCCACGGCGTGCGCAAGACACCCACCCGCCGCTGCATGAACGTGCGGCGGCGCTGGGCCTGCAGGTCGAGTCGCCTCCGCTTGAAACCTCGCCCTGTGCTGGAGACATGCTTCTGGGCAAAGAGTGGACCCGGTTCCTGACGGCCTGCAATGAGGATTGGCAGAAAACACGCAGGCCAACTGGCGATTCGACCACCTACGGATGCGGTGGCTGGTGGCCGGTGGGGTGCATGTGCTCTTCTCCGAACAAACACCCGCCCAGACCGAACTGGCGACGGCGATTGTGCAAGAGCAGTTGCAGAGCGACGACTCAAGCCTGGCCCTGCTGTCTGCAGCGGCAGCCCGCCATCCCGAAATGGCCATGGCCCGGTTCTACTTCGGCCTGGCGTTGCTCGAAAGAGGCGACAACGCCGGCGTCGAGGAATTGCGGCAATCGATCSGGCTGGACAAACGC